>JAJXXG010000792.1 GCA_021781255.1 Acidobacteriota bacterium | reverse complement strand
GCGCCTGTAGGATCTTGAAGATGAGATCCTGCTTGCGAAGACCGCTGGTACCGGGAATTTCGAGGGTACGCGCAATGCGGCTGAGTTCTGTGATGTTCTTTTCTTTCAGTTCTGCGATTGTCATGATTACCTGCGATCGGGTGGGATGGAAATGAAGGGAGTTCCGAGAGGGGAGTTGCTCAGGGAATGGTTAGGCGGGAATCATCGTAAGCGGCGGGCAAGGCTCGTGTCGAGAGCATTTCCCGGGAGAGTTACGAGAACCGGAAGTGGAGATGGAACCAGGGCCGCCTCAGGAGGCAGCCCCATTATTTTTGAGAGCTTTATGAAACATGGAACGCTTTGCGCCCGGGCGAGGCGTCAGGCAGCCCGACGGGCTTCCACCTGATGCTCAACGGCTGCGGAAACCGGCAGCACAGAACCGGGGTTTGTGGTGCGGAAGCGATCCAGCACCTCGTTGGTGGTGTCCTGCAGACGGGTATTCGGCTTGTGCAGCTTGCGAGTCGCTTTGCTCGCCAACTGGCACAGCTGGTAACGGTTGGACACATGAGAGAGTGCCCCAAAAACCAAATCAGAACGCATTCGGAAAATCTCCTTCCAAAAATCCAACGCCCACAGGTACTGCTTGGCACCGGTGGTGCGGCTGGCACCCTACAATCGCTGGTCTGGGCCAATGGCCAGCTCCCAATCCCTTAGACGCACAAAACTCGTGCCGAGTTCTAAAAAATCTTGCAGTACTTGTGCCTGCAAGGGAATGGATTTGTGCTTATTCAGCGAACAGAACGATCGCTGAGGGAATCCAGGCGTTCACTCTTCCCGTTCCGGTGTGCAAACCTCACACACCGCTACACCAAGCTATGAGCATCTGCTCCAGGTTGATGAGGGACTTAGAGGGCAAACGCACGATTGCGCAGTGCAACCTACCCTTCTGGATAGCACCCTTGACTTTATAACGGGATGGAATCGAGGTCAATACATATTTCGATGGAATCGGGTGACTTCCCGGGCACTTTCAAAATGCGAAAGTTTATCGCATAACATCTTCATTTTCAGCAGCTCAAGGGCACGGGTCGAGCAAATGGGAAGTGGGTGTGGAAACCTCTAGGCCCAGTAGCTTCGGTCCAGAGTGCGGTACTGGATGGCCTCGGCCAAGTGGCCGACTTCAAGGGCTTCGGCACCGGCGAGATCGGCGACGGTGCGGGCGACCTTGAGAATGCGGTCATGGGCGCGGGCGGTAAGTCCCTGCTGCTGCATGGCGCGCTCAAGCAGACGTTCGGCGTCGGGACCGAGCTCGCAGTAGGCGCGAATCTGGCGGGTGGACATCTGGGCGTTGGAATAGATTTTTTCGCCATGCTTTTTGAAGCGTTCGCGCTGGCGTTCACGTGCGGCTAGGACGCGGTCGCGAATTTCGGCGGAGCCCTCGGCGGCAGCATTGCCGCGGAGTTCCTTGTACTGCACGGCAGGAACTTCGATGTGAATGTCGATGCGGTCGAGCAGTGGGCCGGAGATTTTGGCGATGTAGCGCTGGATCATGGGCGGCGTGCAGAGGCACTCGCGCGACTTGTCATTGAAATAGCCGCAGGGGCAGGGATTCATGGCGGCGGCGAGCATGAAACGCGAGGGAAAGCTGAGCGACATGGAGGCGCGGGCGATGGTGACCGAATGGTCTTCAAGAGGCTGGCGCATGACTTCGAGGACGTTGCGCGGGAACTCGGGAAGCTCGTCGAGGAAGAGCAGGCCGTTGTGGGCGAGCGAGACCTCGCCGGGGCGAGGGACGATGCCGCCGCCGATGAGGCCTGCATCCGAGATGGTGTGGTGCGGCGAGCGGAAGGGCCGCTGCGTGACGAGGCCGGCTGCGGAGTCAAGGACGCCGGCGACGGAGTGGATTTTGGTGGTTTCGAGGGCTTCATCGAAGGTGAGCGGCGCAAGGATGGAAGGCAGCCGCTTGGCAAGCATGGTTTTGCCGGAGCCGGGCGGGCCAATCATGAGGATGTTGTGGCTGCCGGCGGCGGCGACTTCAAGCGCGCGCTTGGCGGTGAGCTGGCCGCGGACGTCCTTGAAGTCGACGAGGAAGTGCTGAAGCTCGCCAAGAAGCGCTTCAGTGGAGACTTTGAAGGGCTCACGCTGCACCTGGCCGACGATGGTTGTGTTGAGCAGATCAATCACGTCACTGAGCGAGGAGACGGGGAAAACGTTGACGCCCTCGACGACGGCGGCCTCCGCGGCATTTGCGGCGGGAAGGACGAGATTGGGAATGCCTTTTTCGCGGGCGAGGATGGCGACGGGAAGCATGCCGGGCACGGCGCGGACACTGCCGTCGAGACCGAGCTCGCCGACCATGAGGAAGCGGGTTGCGTCACCGATGGTAAGCGCGCCGTATGCGCCGAGGATGCCGACGGCGATGGGAAGATCGAAACCGGAACCCTCCTTTTTCAGGTCCGCAGGCGCGAGGTTGATGGTTATGTGCGTGGGCGGAATCTGGTAGCCGGAGTTTTTGATGGCTGCGCGGACGCGGTCACGGCTTTCGCGCACGGCGGCGTCGGGCAGGCCGACGGTATGAAAGTGGTCCTGGTCGGAGACCGTACCGGAGAAATCGACTTCGACGTCGATGAGGTTGGCATCAATTCCGTAGACAGCAGCACTGAGCGTTTTATAGAGCATGAAGGAGAACTCGGGCTGAGTGTAACAGAGAGAAACAGCGCGCCGGTTGGCACGAGGGTACTGCGAGTGGATGTGGAAGATGCAAATTGCGACCTATTCGGCGCGACGCAAGCGGCGTATCCTAGTAGATGAGAGCAGGCGATGAAGACCTTCACCCTAGACGAGGCGCAGGCGCTGCTTCCTGTGCTGGAGGCGCTGCTGAAGCGTGCCTTGGAGAGCAAGCGCGCGGCCGAGGAGGCCGAATCGGAGCTGGCGGCACTGGCGCAGCGGATCTACATAATGGGCGGCATGCGCGTGGACGTGGCCGATGTGACCAAGCAGCGTGCCGAGGTGGACCGACACCTGCAGCGCGCGCGGGAAAGTGTGGCCGAGATTGACTCGATTGGCGTGCAGGTGAAGGACCTGGACACAGGGCTGCTGGATTTTCCGTGCCGCGTGGAGGACGAGGTGGTGCTGCTGTGCTGGAAGTTGGGCGAAACGGCAATTGAGCACTGGCACACGATGGACTCGGGATTTAAAGGTCGCCAGCCGCTGGATGAGCGGTTCCGCAGGCGGCAAAACCAGAACAACAAGCCAAACTGAAAATGAAATAGGAGCGCGATTCGGCGCAAAGCTTCAGGGGCAATTCTCTTAAGCGAAAACGGGCGCTGTGCGTCTTTCATTTTACTGATGCAGTTGCAGAAACAGTGCGGACAGGTATGACCTGCGAGAGACTTGACCCGCGACGAAGGGTACCTGCGGGTTGTAGGCTGTGCGCAGGGTGCGGCTGGGTGAAGGCGCTGGAGGAGCGGCAATGAAGACAGGTGCGTGGGCTGGATTGGCGCTGGTGTTGCTGCTCTCGGGCTGCAAGGGATTCTGGGACGCGCCGACGAGCAATGGCGGCGGAGGCGGTGGATCGACGACGGCTTCAAGCGGGAACATTTATGTGCTGAATGCGGCGACGGATCAAATCGCCGGCGAGTATGTGAACCAGGGCACGGTGACCGCGCTGCCGGGAAGTCCCTATGCGCTGCCGGACGCGCCGATTGCGATTACCGTTGCGCCGAACGGGAATTTTCTTTATGTGAGCACGGCGAGTGGAATCTATCTCTACACGATTGCGTCGAGCGGGCAACTGACGCTGAGCAATGGCGGAGCGCCAATCACGTCAGACCCGGCGGCGCCGATGCAGGTGGATGCGACAAACTCGTGGCTGGTGGAGGCGGTTTCCGGCACGGGCTTGCTGTTTGCGATTCCGATTAATTCGACGACCGGCGGAATGACGTCGACGGTGGAAGAGCAGGTGGCGCTGCAGGGCACGGCGGTGCAGCAGTTGATGATCTCGCCAGACGATCTGCGGGTGTTTGTGGCGATGGGATCGGATGGGACGGCGATTGTGCCGTTCACTTCAGGGGCGACGAATCCGTTTGGGACGCTGACATCGATTGGCGTGGAGAAGGCGGGCGGCGCGGCGATATCCGTTGCGGTGGATCCGCAGAACAGACTTTTTTATATCGGCGAGACGGCGGCGGTGTCGGGCTCAAATACGGGCGGGCTGCGAGCGTTCAACCTGGCGACAATGAAGGAGATTACGGGCTCGCCGTTTGCGAGCCAGGGGCTTGCGCCTTACGACATTCTTCCGTGGTCGACGGGCAGCTATGTGTACGTGGTGAACCGGCAGGTGAGCGGCAGCGCGACGGGCGTGATTGCGGGGTTCTCAATTGCGTCATCGAGCGGCGTCTTCTCTCTGACGGCGCTCGGACAGACATTTGCGGCAGGGACGCATCCGGTGGCGCTGGCGGAAGACAGCACGGGGACCTTCGCGTTCGCAGTGAACTATGACGGCGGGCCGGACCTGACGGGTTATACGCAGGACACGACGAATCTGGGTTATCTGAATTCTGTTGTCTTGGCGGCGACGGGCATAGACCCGGTGAATGCGACGGCGATTGCTGCGATGCCTTAAAGACAGTTCTCAGCAGACAGTCCTAAGGGATCAGTTGACTCCCCGGTGCGAAGACCGGGCGAACGGGGCTGCGGAATTTTCGGCAAAGTATTTTGCGAAATTCTGAACGCTGGCAACTTTTGCTAACTGATAGGGGTAGGCTGTGCTGCACAGTTTCACAGCTTCACAGCCGAAAGGGATGTTTCGGACTGTGCTGCACAGGATCACAGTTTCACAGCCACAGATCTCACTCATAGCGATATGGCCGCGCGTGGCTTTTCAAGAACAAATGCAGGTCCTTTGACTCCCTGCGCTGACGCTCCGGTCGCTCAGGTTGACAATGCCTCGCTTGGTGGTGGGTTGAGTCAATGGGTTTTTCCTTTGACAGTTCGATTGTGCGGGAAAGCGGAGAAATGATCGGCAAGGTGCGGCGAGGGTTTGGGTGAGTGAAATGAGGGGGCTGCGGGTTGGCACGAAGATTAAGGGGCTGACGTAGGGCGGGAGTGGGTCCTTCGTTTCTCCGGTCCCCGACGGCGAGGGACCGGGGGCACCCTCAGTGAGGTGTGGAGAAGTTATTGGGACTGGGTCGCCCGACCTTGAAGTGCAACCACAGATTTCTCGACTCGTCCGCGCTTTGCGCAGACTCGCTCGCAATGACAGTTGTTCGTTGCAGGGCGAGCGTGTGGTTACCCACCCTTGCGCAATGTGAGGCTGCGCAAGGAGGCACCCGGCATCTGTTCCTGGAACTGTGATTCTCATGCGGCGGAAGATTGGGAAGCAGGGGAGCCGGTGAAGAGGCGGTACTCGGCCTGGCGGCGGGCTTTGAGTGCTGGGACTTCAGTGGTTCCAGCGTGGTCCCAGAGGAGGAGCTGCTGGGCGGCGGCGGAATAGTTGCCGGCGTTGAGGTCGGCGAGGAGCGTGGAATGCTGGAGGCGGCCCGCGCCGAGGTTGAAGACGAAGTCGACGAGCGCGTCGAACTGGCCCTGGGTGAGGGCGACGTGGACGAGGCTGTGGACGGCCTGCTCGGCTTCTCGGAGGTCCCACTCGAGAATGGTGCAGGCCTGCTGGGGCGTGATGCCGTCGGGGTAGCACTCGGGGTGGACGAGGCGGTGGCCGTAGCCGATGGTGGGCAGGCCGGCGATATCGAGATAAGTGTGGGTGCGAAATCCTTCAGAGTCTTTGACGAGCTGAAGACCTGCAGCACTGAGTTGCATGGAGACACTCCTAGAGACCTGCGGGCAAGAGTGACCCAGGCAGGAAAAGCTTTCCCCTCAGGGGCTAAAGCCCCACTGATTTTGGGGAGGGTGCGGCACGGCTGAAGCCATGCCTTTTCAAAATTGCGGCACCGGAGGAGTTTTTCAGCAAGCTGTGAGGTGATGCCCTGTCAAGGCCATGTTCCTGCCGCAGGCGGCTAATGATTGATGCAAAAAGAAGAGGGGTCTGCGCGCCGCGTTTCCGGGCCAAAGGGTGGTGGCCGGAGGCGGGAACAGACCCCTGCAAGAACAAGGCTAGCAGTTTGACGGAATTAGTCGGCAAATCTCGCGGAGAAATTTTCAGGGCAATTTCAGGGCGTGGCTGCGGGGGCTTTTCCGGCGAGATCGAGGAACTGCGTTGCGAGTTCGTGGATGGCAGAGTCGAAGTTGCGGTCGGAGGTTCTCTGGAGGATGGCTCCGTGAATGGATTGGGTGAGGGTCCAGAGAATGTAGTGGGTGCGGCGGTCGCGGATGACCAGGCGGAACATGGGCGGCGGTGTTCCGGGGCCATTGATTTTGTTGTAGGAGACGATGCCGCCGGGCGAGAGGAGACGAAGCTCGAGGACTAGATCGGCGGCGGAGGGTGAGTGGACGAGATGGAAGCGGCCGGACTTTGCGAGATCGGCGTAGAACTCGTCGTAGCCGCGACGCGGCGTGCCGCAGAAAGGCCCGCTGCGCTCCAGGCCGGAGTAGGACGAGGGAAACATGGAGCTGTCAGCGCCGGCGTTGGAGAGGAAGACGGTTTTAGCGGCGGCGATGGCGGGCGGAATGGGAGCATGCAGGGCAGACTTTGCGGTCGATTTTGTGGATTGGCTGGAGGATTGCGCCGGTGCAACGGCGGTGGAAAAGAGGAGCGTGACGGCTGCAAAGGTGAGCGTGAAGTGATGCCGATGCATGGGCATGCCTCCCTTGGAATGATGCTCCTGAAGGAGGGACGCGATTGTGGAGAACTTTGTTGCGGTGCGGGGGCGGAAGGCGTGGTAAATTGGGCGGCCAAGGAATGAAGTCGAGGATGAAACGAGGGATTCCCGGCCGCCAGACGACGGGGAGTGAAGCGCCCGTTCAAAGGGCGGGCAGAGGGTGGAGCGGCGGGGAATCGAGTGCGGTTACCGGGGAGGGCAAATTGCCCAGAAATCGGTGCCAATTCTGCACCATTTTTGGTGCATTTTAAGCTACTGAAAAGACGCGGGTTACCGGTAAGTCTTTTAGAATGAGCCTGATTTTTTTGTGGAAAATGCCTTATCTCTCTTGTAAATGATTGAGGCAAACGTTGCCCAACTAGTAAAATTGTGGGATGCGAACAACACGAAACGCAAACAACACGAAGCAGGGAAAGCGCGTGCCCTTCTGGGCACTGGTAAGCATGACCTGCGTCGCGCTGGCTCTGGGAGCCCTGACGTTTACGACAGGGACTGTCCGGGCCGATGCGCTTCTGTCGAGAGCGACGCAAGCATCGGCGGCGACAAGTGCGACGCCCGTGCAGGCGAACGCAACGCAGGCAAAGAAGGCGACGGAGACCCTGCATGGGGTCGCGTCGTGGTACGGACCGAAGTTCAACGGACGGGAGACGGCCAGCGGAGAGCGGTACAACATGTATGCGATGACCGCAGCGCAGCCGGAGCTGCCGTTCGGAACGAAGGTTCGTGTGGAGAACCTAACCAACCACCGTGCCGTGGTGGTGAGGATCAACGACCGTGGCTACCTTCCAGACCATCGGGTGCTGGACTTGTCCTATGGCGCAGCGCAGAAGCTGGGCATGGCCAAGGCTGGAGTTACGCAGGTAAAGATCACGGTACTGCCCCAGGAGGAGGCAGGAAAGTAAGCGGACTACCGCACAACTCTTGAGAAAGGAAAGCGACGGCCGGCCCCGAGTGGGGTCGGCCGTTGGCGTTTGAGGAGCCTCACTGGCAGGTGGTGGTTTCAGGGAGTTTGAAGGGCTTTTCGAGGAGCATGCGCGCCTCAAGGTGCCGGCGCCGCTCGCCGAGGCCGGGCACGATACGAACGTCTGGGCGGACGTCCTCCATGCTGCGGTGGACATCGTGTTCCGCGCCACC
>JAJXXG010001226.1 GCA_021781255.1 Acidobacteriota bacterium | reverse complement strand
TTGCGTTGGAATCAATCCCACCCTTCAGGCTCATCTTGCGTTGGAAGAGAGTAGGCTTGGCGCATCCGGACCCCGTTGTAGTATGCTGGGTCGTCACCGGAAACTCACCGTTCCAAACAATTTGCAGAAGGAGCTCGAATCATGGCTGTCAAAGTACCCCAAGGCTGGTATGACATTTCTGTCCCTCTCAAGCAGGACATGGTCTACAACCCCATGGATCCGGTGCCCCCGAGAATTTATCGCATGTTTGATCCGGCGCTGGGGGCTCCAGTAACGATGAGCAAGATCGAGATCATCTCGCACACCGGCACGCACGTCGATTCTCCGACCCACTTTATTCCCGGGGGATCCACGATCTCCGACATGCCGCTGGATGCCACCATAGGGCCGGCGCGGGTGATTGAGATCAAAGATCCGGAAAAGATCAGCGCAGAGGAGTTGGAACGGCACAACATCCGCAAGGGCGAGCGCATCCTGTGCAAGACACGCAATTCCCCACGCGCCTACGAAGGGCCAGGGTGGATGGAGGATTTCGTGTACCTCGCCCCTGCTGGGGCGGAGTATCTGGCTGAGAAGGAGATCGTCCTCTTCGGGTTGGACGTCATTAGCCTCGGCGACATCAAAAAGGAAGAGGACCTGAAGAAAGTGCATATAACATTGCTCGGAGCGGGCATTTACGTTCTGGAATCCTGTGCGCTGGGTCATGTGCCGCCCGGCGAATACGAGTTGCTCTGCCTTCCGCTCCTCATGCAGGGCGGCGACGCCGGCCCCGCCCGGGCCATCCTGCGCCCGCTGCGTTAAGGGTGCAGCGGTCTCAGGCGACTCTATCCAGGCGAAGTGCGGCGGCACGGAAGCTGGCGCCGCCGTTACCTCGATGTTTGTTGTAACAGTTCAGTTACTTTTGAGGCTAAAGGTACTGGATATCAAAAGTAACTGAACTGTTCCTGTTCCTGGTGCTCCTGCAAGGCAATCCCGTCTATAACCCCTGCTGGCTGCGGTTGATCACATCGTCCTGGATCTCCGGCGAGAGTTGCACAAAGTACGCGCTGAAACCGCCTACCCGCACTACCAGGTCCTGGTACTTTTCCGGATGCGCTTTGGCATCGAGCAGTTCCCTGGTGTCCACCAGGTTGTATTGGATATGCTGCCCGCCCTGTCTCAGGAACGTATCGGTAAGCACCGCAAGCTTCCCTCGGCTCTCCGGGCTTTGAACAGCGCTCGCAGAGAACTTCTGATTCAGGGCGCAGGGCAGCGATTCGCGAAAGCCCGCTTTGAGCGCGGAGCGAAGAACGCCCGTCGGCCCGGCCTTATCCATTCCCCGCATGGGCGACATGGAACCATCGTTCAGCGGCTTCTTTGACTTGCGGCCATTGGGTAGCGCCCCCACGCCCAGGCCGCCGAAATAATGCCACGACAACCCCTCCCGGACAACATTGAAGGGCCGGTCCGGGCTATTGTCGTAGGATCGGATCACTGCCCCGTTTAACGCGCCCACATCGCGAACCATCACGTCGGCCTCATCGATGTCATTGCCGTATTTGGGCGCCGCCAGGCACATCTGCCTTATCTGTTCCCCGCGCGCTCCCGCAAAATTAGAATCCAGCGCATCCAGGAGCTCACTCATTGAGATCTTCTTCTCCTCGAAGACGAGCTTCTTGACCGCTATCAGAGAATCCGCCGTATCGATGACCGCCCGATCGCCCTGGCAGAAAGTGTGGTACGCAGGGTCCGTGACCACCGTGTCCTTGCCCTTTTCCATGCACTGTTCGGAATTGAGCATCGAGAGGAAAGGCAGGCGCACATACTTCTCGTTTTCCTGCCGGGCTATGGCCGCCAGCCAGAACATGCGCTTCGTCACGAACTCATACTGTTTCTTATACGCATCGAACAATTGCTCAAACGTCGTAAAACCGCGGGGGTCGCCTGTCTCGATGCCTACCTGTTTCCCGGTGATCGCCGAGCGCCCGTTGTGCAGCGTTATATCGAGAACGCAGGCGCCATTGATCGCTCCCAGGCCTTCACTGCCTACATGCTCTATGGTCCCCAGCACCACGGGCATCACACAGCCCAATCCATACCAGTCCCTGGCTCTTTCCTCTGGAATGCCGTACGCGGCGAAGTACTGGACGATATAATCGCCATTCTCGAATAACGGTATTCCGCCCTTAACTTTGACATTGGTCTCGACCGCCTTATCCAGAAGCCAGCGCGGCGTGTCCTTGTGCCACTGCAAACCGACCGTGGGAGTCGAAAGCTTGAGCAAACCGATCACGTGGAGGATAAGATAGCTCAACAGGTTCGCAGCGTCATTGCCCTCCTTATCCACTCCGCCGACATTCAGCGAGTTGATGCCGAAGCTGATTTGATGGGTCTGCCTGGAGATCGCGTTCGCAATAAAGATCTGGCTGCCCCAGTGTCCGAGGCCGCACGCCAGCAGCTCCGCTGCCCGTTCCAGAGTGAGATTTCCCACACGGAAGTCGTCGGCAAAATACGGCCACAGATACTGGTCGATACGGCCGAGCACGGGGTAATAGCATGCTGGATCCTCCAGGTTCTTGCAAACTCCGATAAAGTGCATTGCTTGGATGGCTTCGTGGAAGCTGCGCGGCCGATTCTCGGGAACCCAGTCGCATACTTCGGCGATCTGCAACAGTTCCTGTTTCCGGGCGGCATTGGACTCAGAGTTCGCCATTTGCCGGGCCAGCTCAGCATAGCGGTGAGCGTAAGCGATCGCCGCTTCGCACACGATAATTACCGACTTCCAGAAATACAGCTTGCGGATATCGGTATCTTTGCTCTCTAGAAAGCTATCGATGTGCCCCAGCGCCTCGTCGATGAACCCCCGCATGCCTTTGGCCAGCGCTCTATCCCACATTAAGGAGCCAGACGCTCCTGGGACAAAACCGACCACTGGAGCCGGATCCTTGAGTTTTGCTTCCACACAATCGTCCGACCATGTCCCTACCACGCTATGCCAGGCGGACTGGATGTGGTCCGGCGCCGTCTTGCCAGCAAAGTACTTCGTGCACTCTCTCAGTATCTGCCGGTCCTCGGCAGGCAACGCGCCCTTCGCGGTAAGGTTGAGCTCCAGGTTGGAGTCATCTTCCCACAGGCCCGGGATGTAATCCCCGCAGATGTCGATCGCAGTCGTGGCCGCGAGAAGCCCGGTGGAAATCCTCCCGACGATCAGGTCGAAGTCGAGGATGTCTATCGGCACGGAGGCAAGAATCTTGGCGAGCATCTTCGCTCTGCGTATCTCAATATCCTCCCCCTCGGTCTCTTTCCAGGACTCCATGACCAGTTGCTGCCGCCGGGTGCAGACCCGCCAGGGGGCGTTGCGCCGCGCTTCCTTCCACCGTAAGAGCCGTTCGTTCAGTTGCAGTCCATCGATCTCTCGAAACAGCTCTGCATCAGGCATGGTCAGGGTGGTTTCCACCTGCTCGGTTGACAGTGTTGGCGATGCCATATGCCCCTCTTCTCAAACTTATCCTAATGACAATGGCTTATGATGCGAACTGGCTAGTGCCAAGCATTGACACCGCGTTGACGGCCGCGCCAATGCCGCCCGGCTCGTATCTCTATGCATTGGTCAGCGCTTGAAGCCCGACAATCGAACTGGATATCCATTTAACCTACCGTTTCCTGCTACTTTTGTGCTCAGGTATGCATGCATACAGGATACTTCAACTTTGGTGAGCCATTCTTATTCTGGTTTTTGGTCGCTGTCAATCCGTCCTTCTGATGTAGTCGCAGATGGGTATTTACTTCACGCAGGTTACCTCAATATCTTGCGGCTTCAGAAAACCGAATTTGCGGAGCATTTGACCAGCGATTTGCACGGAACAGGCTCGACGGCAATGGCGTAAGGCTCTCGGCCGAAGCATCAGGAACGCGTCGCATGCGGATGCGGCCGATCCCGAGCCCAGGAGTGCTTTTTTCCCGTAATGCCATACCGGAAAGCCCTGCGCCGTCTCACGCCGGTTACACTGGAACCGGCATCGACCTCAAAGCCGGCATCAACCTCAAAGATGGAGTTGAACCTCATGATCACACGCCGCGAACTTCTTTCCATGGGATGCACCCTGGCTGCCGCCGCCGTGCTGCCCCGCGCCGCTGAATCCCAGACGCCCGCACCCGCTGCTCCCGCTGATCCGATGAGCCTGGTTAACATCGAGTTCCGCCCTGCCCTGGAACAGTTCCTCAAGTCGTCAGGAGAAGGCGGCCACTTGGATGACGCCACGCTCAGGCAACTGCGTGACCACGGCTTCCCGACCCCACCCCCGACGCTCACACCCGCGGTCAGGGAACAGCTGATTCCCGGCCCCACCGGTGCGCCACAGGTGACGGTGTATGTTTGCGGCGACGTCGCCGGTGCATCCAAACCCGCCGTCCTGCACATGCACGGGGGCGGATACGTTCTGGGCTCAGCGCTTAGCTCACGCCGGGAGATCCAGGACCTGGCGACCACGCATAATTGCGTAGCTGTTACCGTCGAATACCGCCTAGCTCCGGAGACCCATTTTCCGGGATCGCTTGAAGACAACTATGCTGCACTCCGCTGGATGCACTCGAGGGCCAAAGAGCTTGGCATCGACACGACCCGCATCGCCGTGAAAGGTGAGAGCGCAGGCGGAGGCCACGCTGCTGCGCTGGCTATTGCCGCTCGCGATCGTGGCGAGTTTCCCCTATGCCTCCAGGTGCTTATCTATCCCATGCTCGATGACCGCACCGGCTCCTCCCGCCAGATTCCAAGTCAATTCGGCAAATATATCTGGACCCCCCAGATGAACTGCTACGGCTGGACCGCGCTGCTTGGGGTGCCCGCCGGAGCAAGCACTGTGCCTGCCAATTCCGTGCCCGCGCGCGTTGCCGACCTCGCCGGTCTTGCGCCGGCCTTTATCGGCGTCGGCTCAATCGACCTCTTTGCCCCGGAAGATATCGACTACGCTCAGCGCCTCATCGCCTCCGCCGTGCCCACTGAGTTGTCGCTGGTCCCCGGCGCATTCCACGCTTTTGACGCCCTCATTCCCCAGGCAAGCCTTTCGATTCAGTTCAAACAGGCCTGGAACGAGGCCATCCGCCGCGCATTTACTGCATCCTGAGACCGCTGCAGCATTTTCGCTTCTGCTCTTTACTGAAACCGGGGCGCCGGGTGGCTTCTTCCTCGCCGGGCTCCCCTGCGACAGGTCTTCGTCGCAGGCGTAGAGGAAAAGCCACCTTGCACAATGCCGCAATGTCGACACGTGAAGCAAAAATGCTCTGGTCGTAGTGCGGGCTATCCAGTTTGGCATCTAATCTTGAAGTTGTGACTGAGATCCGCGAATTCATCCGCCGCGTGCCCAAGGCCGAGCTGCATCTGCATCTCGAAGGCACCATCCTGCCCCCGACGCTGGTCGAGCTCAGCGTCCGTCACGATGCCAGGCCCTTGACTCTTCAGGATGCCGAGGCGCTCTATCGCTTCACCGATTTCACCGGATTCATTGAAGCTTTCCGTGCCGTCACCCGCCTGCTCACAGGCCCGGACGACTACGAACTGATCGCCTGGCGCATGATGCAGCATCTTGCCGCGCAGGGCGTCGTCCACGCTGAGGTCTACATCTCAGTCGGCGTCATCTATATGTGGCGCAACCACGATCCCGCATGTTTTGAGCCCATCTTCGCTGCCCTGGAACGCGCCCGGGTGCGCGCTGCCCGCGAGCTGGACCTTTCGCTCTACTGGATCTTTGACGCCGTTCGCCACTTCACCGTCGAGGAGGCCGATCGCGTCTTCCGTAAAGCCGCCGAAATGCGTCCGCAGTACCCCTCCATCATCGGCATCGGCCTCGGCGGAGACGAGCGACTTTGCGGCTCCGAGGCATTCCGCGCCCTCTACGCTGAAGCCGCACAGGCTGGTCTGCGGTTGACTACCCACGCCGGCGAAACCACCGGTCCCGAGGCCATCCGCGAAGCCCTCTCCATCGGCTCCGAGCGCATCGGCCATGCGCTTTCGGCGATTCAGGATATGAATCTCCTCCAAAAGCTAAAAGTGCGGAGCACCCCCCTCGAGCTGAACCCCACCTCCAACGTCCGTACCGGCGAATGTCCCTCCTTTGCCGATCATCCTCTGCGCCGCTACTTCGATCTTGGCCTGCTTGTGACGCTCAACTCCGACGACCCCGCCCTCTTCGGCTCCGACTTGGCTAACGAGTTCCTGCTCGCGCATATCGAACAGGGATTTACCCGCGAAGAGCTGCGCCACCTCGCGGCCAATTCCATTCGCGCCAGCTTTCTTCCCGAAAACGAAAAGACCGCGTGGCTCGCCCGTATCGAAACCACTTAGTAAATGCCAGCTTTTCCACCATACGGGACTTCTTCTCACTATCAACTCAAACTGCGCTATCATTGAGGGCAGTAGGAGGCTATTTTTCATGTTCGACAATCCCGAAACTGAGCTCCTCAATGAAGAAACACCCACAGTGGAAAAACCCGGATTTCCCGCACTTCGCATCATCACGTGGTTTTCGGTAGGAGTGGCCGTAACCGCAATTGGGATTTTTTTGGGCGCCGAGCTGCGCAGCCGTTACCGCTTCAAGAAGCGCACGCCCTACGACTTTTACACGAACGCCGGCGAGCAGCAGGCCGGCGAGTTCGGTGTCGGCATCTGAAGCGCCGCAAATCGCATTCTGTGCCTCGATGCCGCCTGCGGGCGGCATCGAGGCGTTTGAACGAAAATCTCTGCAATGAGCTTCCGCCTTCCCGCGTCAACGGCGAAAGCGCGAGAAGAGATAGAGAATGACGGAAAGAACGATGCTGATTAGAATCGACGTCCCCAGCGGGAAATAGAAAGTGACATTCCTGCCTTTGTAGGTAAAATCGCCGGGCAACCGTCCCAACTGCAGGCCCATGCGCGAAGCCACGAGCACCAGTGCGCCGATCAGCGCCAGCAGCAGTCCGAGTCCAAGCAGCATTTTTCCAAAATCCTGCATCTTTGTCCCATCCAGATTTGGGAAGGGCCCTTCAGGGGCGATAGCGTTTCCCGAAACGATATAGTGGGGCTTACCTTTGTTTTACTGTTGGCCAGCATCGTCGACCAGAAGAGATCGTCTTGTTACCTTCGCCGAGCCCAAGTTACTTTCGAGATGCCGGGCGGCTAAATGACGCCAATTTTCGCAGCGATCGTACCTCAGCAGATGCATGCCAAACCAAGGGGGAACACGGGGCCCCCTTCGGAGTCTTTGCGTCTAGCACATCTTCGCGGTCACAGGCTGCAATCGTAGTAACCCCTGCAAACGTCGAATCTGCCGAGTTGCGCGCCCCCTTCCCACAACTGGATGATTTTGCAATCCCTCCAGTATTTTTCGACGTCATAGTCGCGGACGTAGCCGTATGAACCCATTAGCTCCATGGCCTTGTTGGTGACCATCACTGCCACATCAGCGGCGTAGACTTTAGCGATGCTTGCCCTGGACAGCAAAAGATCGGAAACTGGGGGGCCATATGTCTCAGGATGGTCATACATGTACGCCACAGAGAGGATGTAACTTCTTGCCGTCTCTATACCTATGGCCATATCCGCCAGCATCCCTGCACATATGGAGTGCTGTCTAATGGGTTTATCCGCCACTACCCTTTCCCCTGTGAATTTGAGGACTGCCTCAAAGGCGCCCTGGGCATTGCCCACAGCCAGTGCACCTGTGAGGATTCTGGCTACCAAGACATTATTGTGCATAAGTTCTGCATCGACTCCGGGGCCTGCTGCCCTAAACTCCCTTGGTACCCTTACATCATCCAAGAACATGGAGCAATTCTTATCTCCCTGCATACCTGCTTTCTTCTCGTTTTTTCCAAAGCTCACACCCTTTGCTTCAGCGGGTACATATATAAGGGCCATGCCCTTATCATCCAGTTCA
>JAJXXG010000023.1 GCA_021781255.1 Acidobacteriota bacterium | reverse complement strand
CCCGAGGTCTTCGTTCTCGGCGATCTCGCCCACTTCGAGCAGGACGGCCACCAGGTCCCCGGCGTCGCCCAGCCCGCCATGCAGATGGGCGACCACATCGGCAAAATGATCGCCGCCGACCTCGCCGGCAGGAAGCGCCCGGCTTTCCGATACTTCGACAAAGGCGATATGGCCACCATCGGCCGCCTGGCCGCCGTGGCTCGGGTCCAGTGGCCCTTCAAGGCCCACTGGAGCGGCCTGCCCGCGTGGGTCGCGTGGCTCACCGTACATATCTGGTTCCTCATCGGCTTCCGCAACCGCATCTCCGTCTTTGCCGCGTGGATCTGGACCTACTTCACCTTTACGCGTGGCGCGCGGCTCATCACCGGCGATCAGCACCTGCCCGGCTGGCCCGACCAGCTTTCGACGCGGCCCGAAGACAGCCCGCCCCGGCAGAAGTGAGACTGCCCGCCCCACTGTCTAGTAAACTGGTAGGCGATGCTAGACATGGGATTTGTCCGGGGAAACCTGGAACTTGTAGAAGCCAAACTCCGTGCGCGCGGGGCCGACCCGGCTGCCCTGCTGGGCGATTTCCGCTCGCTGGACCAGAGCCGCCGCGAGGCCATTACGCAGGCCGAGCAACTGAAAGCCCGCCGCAACGAGCTGAGCCAGCAGGTGGGCGCGCTCAAAAAGTCCGGCCAGGACGCCACGGCGCTGATGGACGAGACGCGCGCGCTGAAGGACCGGCTGGACGAACTGGACAAGACCGCCGCCACCCTCGACGAACAGATGCGGCAGGCGCTCTCCAGCGTCCCTAATCTCACCCGCGACGAAGTCCCCACCGGCCTGTCCGAAACCGACAACGTCGTAGTGAAAACCTGGGGCCAGAAGCGCACCTTTGACTTCGAGCCCAAACCCCACTGGGAGCTTGGCGAGTCGCTCGGCATCCTCGACCTCGAACGCGCGGCCAAGCTGAGCGGGGCACGGTTCGCCGTCTACATGGGCGCGGGCGCGCGCCTGGAGCGTGCGCTCATCAACTTCATGCTCGACCGGCACACCCAGAAGCACGGCTACACTGAGGTTCTTCCGCCCTTCATGGTCAACTCGAAATCGCTTTTCGGCACCGGCCAGTTGCCCAAGTTTGCCGAGGACCTCTTCCGCTGCTCCGACGCCGACGCTGAAGCGGCAAGCCGCGGCGAGTTCAAGGATAACGACCACTGGCTCATCCCCACCGCCGAGGTGCCCGTCACCAATCTCTATCGCGACGAAATCCTCGACGAGGCAAAGCTGCCCATCTGCCTCACGGCCTACACGCCCTGCTTCCGCGCCGAGGCCGGCGCAGCCGGCAAGGACACGCGGGGCATCATCCGCCAGCACCAGTTCCAGAAGGTCGAGCTGGTCAAGTTTGCCCGGCCCGAGGAATCCGACGCCGAGCACGAGAAACTCACGCGCGATGCCGAAGAGATTCTTGAAGCCCTGGACCTGCCGTACCGGCGCGTCTTACTTTGCACCGGAGACACCGGCTTTTCTTCCGCCAAGACCTTCGACCTTGAAGTCTGGCTTCCCGGCCAGCAGCTTTACCGCGAAATCTCCTCCTGCTCCAACTTCCAAGCCTTCCAGGCGCGCCGCGCCAACATCCGCTACAAGCCCGCGGGACAGGGCGCAAAGGGCAAAAACGAGTTCGTCCATACGCTCAACGGCAGCGGCCTGGCCGTCGGGCGCACCTGGCTGGCAATCATCGAGAACTACCAGCAGGCCGACGGTTCCGTTGTGATTCCAGAAGCGCTGCGCCCCTACATGGGGGGCCTTGAAAGGATCACCAGATAAGGTCAGCATGAACAAAATTCTGAAAAGCTACTTCTACTGGACCTATCCGCGCGGCAACTTCCACTACGACGTGATGGTGACGCTGATCCTGGCGTTCATCTTCGTCACGCCCCAACTTTGGGATTACGGCGACAAGCCCTCCCGAGCCGCCGGACCGCCGCATCCCATTCAGGTCATCGGCGACGGCGCGCACGGACTGATCGTTTCTCTCGAGCAATCGGATGTGAGGATTCCCGAGGGCGCGACAGACAGCCAGGTGAAGAAGGCGCTGCGCGATGCCATTGAGCCGGTCACCGGCGACGCCGTGGCCGTGGTGCGCTGGGACACCCAAAAGGACGCCCAGGGCAACCTGGTGTGGAGAGTCTGGGCACAGCGCTAGAACGATTCAGCCACCATCTGGCGCGCCGGCGCATCCAACAATTAAAGGAACTGCATGCATTCGAGAAGAAAATTTGTCTTCGCTGCGTCCATTGCGATTCTGCTGCTGCCCGTGCGGGCGGCTTTTGCGGCCGACGACCTCCAGAAGGTGCTGCACCGGCTCGACGTCGCCGCAGCCAACTTCAAGACCACCTCGGCGGATTTCGAGTTCGACTCCATCCAGACCGATCCCATACCCGACAAGGATGTCCAGAAGGGCACGGTCTATTACGACCGCCGCGGCAAGGACTATCGGATGGGCATTCACATTAACGAAGTCAACGGCAAGCCCGTGGCCAAGGACGTCATCGTGGCCAAAGGCGTCGTCCGGCTCTATGAACACGCCATCAACCAGGTGACAACCCTCACCAAGCTCAGCCAGTACCAGAGCTGGTTCATGCTCGGCTTTGGCGCCAGCGGCAAGGATCTCGCCGAAAAGTGGGACATCAAGTATCTGGGCCCTGAAACACTCGACGGCGTGAAGACAGACAAGCTGGAGCTGACGCCCAAGGACCCGGCAATCCGCAAGAATCTGCCCAAGGTTACCATCTGGATTGACCCCGAGCTTGGCGTGAGCCTGAAGCAGGTCTTCGACGAGGGCCAGGGCCAGTCGCGCATCTGCACCTACTTCAATATCAAGGTCAACCAGTCACTGCCTAGCGACGCATTCATCCTGAAGACCAACCACGAAACCCACTACGTGAACCGCTAACTCGCCGTCGCACGAATCCAGTCAGAATCTCTCCGTGCCCCATCCATTCCGCGCCTCTTGCGGAATGGGTGGGACAGCTCTGACACGCAAGCGTGTTATAGGTTCCTTTGCAGTCCTATATAGCTGCGCACAAAAGTCTTATCAAAAAAGTCCCCTATAGCTTCATAAACAAATGTTGACAAGACTACCTTTCTCTGGCAACATTCCTTGTTGAATTGAAATTTGTGCCCTGGTCATCTTCCTTGAAAGCCGGAAAGAACCACTTGGACTTTTCCGCCAATGAACAACCAGCACAATCTGCGCTGCCTGCCTGTCTTGAGAAGGATGGCGTGTCCTCTCTGCCTTTGCCTCTTACTTTCATGTCGGCCGTTATCATGGGCTCAATCCACAGCTGACGCAAATTCGGGAGGGACTAAGAATGTTCAAAACGCCGTCGTTGCATTAAGTCTAAGATATGACGAACCGAAAACCTACTCTGTTGGAGCTAACCAGAGAATGATGATCGGTGATTTCAAGTGCGGGAGCGACGGAACCGCCTTCCTCCCTTTGCTAGAGAATGCCGCTCAAATAAACGCCAGATCCCACGGTGAGCTTAACCCGCATAGTAGGCTTCTTTTTCTTCTCGATCTTACTGCGCTTACTCCATCCGGCAGTTTGATTCGATTTACTCACGGAGATGTGCCGGGCCTCAGGAACTTCCTTCCTACACTTCGATATTTTGTCTCTTCATCGCGAGTCTATGTTCTCGAATATGCTGAAGTCTACGATCCGGCTGACTCAGCTAAGACGCTGGGCCGAGCGTATTTCATTTTGATCTATGACTATAAAGGCGAATTCAAAGGTTACGTGCGGCTCGATCCCGGATTGTATCCCATCAATATCGCCGCATTCCCCTCAGGAGATATTCTGGTCGTTTCCCTTGACCAGCTCAACCAGACGACGCGGCTGATGATCGTCGATGAGGCCGGCAGGCCCGTGAAGGAACTCAAGCTCTTTGACGAAGATTACGGGTTGCAACTGCAACGCGGCGAGAAGGGGAAGACGCCCCATGCAGTGATGGAATCGATTCAGATGCAGTTGGCGCTCTCCAAATGGGTTCCATTTGGCGACGACCTTTTGATGGCGCCTAGTCTGGCGAACCTGCCTTTGATCGAGATCAATGAGAACGGAGTAGTGCGGTCTATAAACGTAACTTTGCCGGACCATGAATCGAGAATAACTGGCGTCATTACATCAAACGATGGGATATATCATGTGGTCGCCAGCACGCCAGATCCCATCAAGCCATCCGCAAGCAATCCGCCCGGGCAAAAGGTGGGCTACTTCGCCACTGAGATTGACAACATCTACCCGGGCGATGGCTCCATCCTGAGCCGGGCAAAGTTCGCTCACGGGTTGAATCCGGTCTGTATCGATGGTGACAGCTATATGTTTGTTTCAACACGCGCTGAAGACGGCAAGTTGCAAACAATCCGCGGAACAGTCATTCATTGAGCAATCGTGGGGCCTACGCTGGCCCAACAATCCTCCGCCAAGCGCCGCTCAGCGCCACCCCGCCTAGCGCAAACAGCATCGGAAAGCACTCCAGCGTGTAGCGCGCCTCCGGCCCTTCCATCGTCGCCAGCAGGGCGCTGCGCAGCAGCATGTAGGCCAGCATCCACGTCCACAGGCGCGGACGCAGGCAAATCCCAGCCAGTCCCAGCAGCAGGTAGAGCGCGTTCAGCCCCGCGTATTCCCAACTAAAGCGCGTCTCATCGTTGTGGTGCTCGTAGACCCACCAGTCCAGGTCGATGTTCAGGTTCTCCACCCGTGGCCTGAGCCACATGTCCGCCACACGCCCCAGAGGCAGCCACAGATAGTAGCGCAACGGGTGGATGGCGATGCGCTCCTGCGCCAGCCGGGCAAAGCGCGCGTCGATCTGCGGGGTCAACACAAAGCCATTGCGGTTGTAGTCGTCCGCCAGGGCGGCAGTCGCAGCATATTCTCCCGGAGAATCAAAGGCTCGCGTCGGCAGCTTTGATACATCAAGCCGGTCCCCGGGCACTGGCCAGTACACGTCGTAGGTCGAGACGTAGTCCAGGCACCAGCTCCTCATCCATCGCTGCCAGCCGGGGTGCGAATCCTCGCCGGGATCGTTGGCATAGCGCGGCGCCAGCGGCTGGAACACATGAAACACCTGCCAGTTGCGCCATGTCCACGCGGCAAACGGCGCCAGCGCCAGCAGCACGCACACTGCGGCCATCCGCGCCAGCCGCACCCCTTCAGCCGCAGACTCGCCGCGCGCCTTCATCAGCCGCAACAGTAGCGCCGGAGCCAGCGCCACGGCGGCCAGCGCACCATCGGGCCGCAGCAGCGCCGCGCAGGTCACCGCGAAGGTAAAGGCCAGCGCCGGAAGCCACCCCGGCTCGTCCTCAAAGCGCGCCACTGCCCACAGCGCCACCGCCAGCACAAACAGTGTGGGCGCCTCCGTCAGCGGCATGGCGGCATAGACCGCCGTGAACGGACACAGCGCCGCCAGCCACAGGGTCAGGTGCGCCGCGCCAGCCTTCAGGGCCGTCGGCGCGATGCGGCGGGCAAAGCCGGCCAGCAGCAGGCAACCGGCCAGCTCAAGCGCAATCTGAACCCACACGACCGGGACATAGTGATCCATGCCGAAGAGTCGAAAGCACGCAGCCAGAAACAACGGATAGCCAGGCAGGCGAATCAGTGTCGGGGTTGCCAGTCCGTTTACCGTCAGCGCATAGCGACCGTGCTCCAGAAGGTTCTTTGCAATGCCGCCGTAGAGCAGCGAGTCTCCGTTGACCTCGAAGTATTGCTGGAGCATCCACGCGCGCAGCAGCCCTCCGGCGGCCAGCGCCAGCACGGCGGACACGGCAAACTGGACTCTGCCGGCGGCAGCGCGCTGGGCCTTCAATTGACTCAGGGGGACAGGTTCCATACGATTTGTACTGTATAGCGTAGACCGTTTCCGCGGTTTCCGCCCACGTGGAAACGAGACTGGCCATGCCCGAAAAGCAGATATTTTTCGATCCGCACATGAAGCGCTGGAAACGGCTTCGCCGCATCCTGGATGTGACGGCCGTGGTGACCACGCTTGTCCTGGCTGGCTTTATTTTTAATATCTTACGCAGCCAGCCGCTGCCCGAACTGCTGCTGCCCACGCTCAAGCACAACTACAAGGCGCTCAACGAGCGCGCCGCGGCCCAGCGCGCCCGGGCTGCCCGCCCCGCACGCCGCAAAACCACCCGCAAACCCTCTGAAATCCCCTTCAACACCGGCGAGGGCCTGCGCGCCGCCTACTATGCGCCGGACGACGCCGCCAGCTACTCCTCGTTCAAAGAGCACGTCCACCAGATTGACATGCTCTTCCCCCAGTGGCTGCACGTCGATGCGCCCCAGGGCAGGCTGCTGGCCATGAGCAGCGACAACATCCGCGAGTACCCCGTCATCCAGGGCAACACCGTACACGACCCCGATGACATGAACCAGGTCAAGCGCGTCATCCAGTTGGCCAAGGAAGATACTGAAATCTTCCCGCACCTCAACAACTACAACACGCATACCCAGAGCTGGGACGCAGCCGTGGGCGCAATGCTGGCCGACGAGGGCAAGCGCGCCGGCCTGCGCCAGCAAATCCTGCGCTTTCTCACGGCCTATCCCGCCTATCACGGCCTCTCGCTGGACCTGGAAAGCCTGCCCGACGAAGCCGACCCCGCCTACCTCAGCTTCATCCAGGAGCTGTACGCCGACCTCCATGCGCGCAACCTGCGCCTCTACGTGAACGTCGCCGTCTCCTCGCCCGACGCCGATCTCAAGCTCATCGCCGCCAACACCGACGGCATCGTGCTCATGAACTACGATCAGCACGAAGTGGACAGCGATCCCGGCCCCGTCGCCAGCCAGGACTGGTTCATCGGCAACCTGCGCCGCGTGCTCAAAATCGTGCCCAAGGAAAAAATCATCTGCGCTGTCGGCAACTACGGCTATGACTGGACGATGACGATTCCCGCCGCGCCCCAAAAAGGCCGCCTCCGCAAAGCTCCCAAATCCGAAGTCGTCGATACGGAAGATCTCTCCGTCTCTGAGGCATGGCAGCGCGCCGCCGACGCCGACGCCGATCTGGACCTCGACTACAACTCGCTCAACCCCCACTTTGAATACATTGACGAAGATGCCAACCAGCGCCACGTCGTCTGGTTCCTTGACGGCGTTACGCTGCTGAACGAAATGCGCGCCGCGCGCGGGCTCGGCCTGCAAACCTTTGCCCTGTGGCGGCTCGGCTCAGAGGACAGCTCGCTGTGGAACGTGTGGGACCGGCCCAGCAATGCCGGCTCGCTTCAGGCCCTGGGCAAGTTGCAGCCCGGCCACGACGTGGACAATGAGGGCGAAGGCGACATTCTGCGCGTAACGGGTCTGCCGCAACCCGGCAAGCGCACCGTCGAAGTGGACACCGACGAGCCGGACCCGCGCAAGAAGCTCATCATCGACGAGCACCTCGACGTGTATCCGCACACCTACACCGTGCGCTACTACGGCTACCGCCCGAATGAGGTGGCGCTCTCCTTTGACGATGGACCCGATCCCAAATGGACGCCGAAGATCCTCGACATCCTCAAGCAGAAAGGCGTCAAGGGCACCTTCATGATGATCGGCGACGAAGCCGAGCAGAACGTGGGCCTCATGCAGCGCGCGGTGCGTGAAGGCAACGAGATCGGCAACCACACCTTCACGCATCCCAACATCAGCGAAATCTCTCATCGCCAGCTCGACCTTGAGGTCAAGCTGACCGAGCGCCTCTTCGCCAGCAAGCTCGGCGTGCAGCCGCTCTACTTCCGCCCGCCCTACGACATTGACGAGGAGCCCGACACCGACGACCAGGCCGCACCCGTCCTCCGCGTGCAGCAGGACGGCTTCACCATCATCGGCAACAAGATCGACACCAACGACTGGGACGAGCGCACCCCC
>JAJXXG010000211.1 GCA_021781255.1 Acidobacteriota bacterium | reverse complement strand
CCATCAGTCCGGCACACCCGTCGACATCGTCTCCTGTCCTGTCTTTTTATCTTCCCTAAACGATAGCAGCCTTCCCGGCAATTGCATCTTCAAACCACGCGAACCATGCGTCCAGGCCCTCGCCGGTCTTCGCCGAAACCGGGAATATCTTCACCGATGGATTAAGTCCGTTTACCGCCTTAACGAAAGCGGCCTCATCGAAATCAAAGTACGGCATGACGTCGGTTTTATTCACCAGCACCACATCGGCTTCGGTAAACATCAAGGGGTACTTATGCGGTTTGTCGTCGCCTTCGGGAACGCTCAAAAGTATGACCTTCTTATGAGCGCCGAGGGCGAACTCGGCCGTGCAGATAAGATTGCCGACGTTTTCGATGATGATTACGTCGATCTCCGCAAGAGACAAGGAGTCGAGCGCCTTCCTGACCATGTTGGCGTCGAGGTGGCAAGTGCCGGCGGTATTTATCTGCACTACCGGGATGCCCAGCTTGCTTATCTTGTCTGCGTCGATCGTCGAGGCGATGTCACCTTCCACCACGGCAATGCGGATTCTTTCCTTGAACTTGTTGATGGTCTGCGTAATCAGAGTCGTTTTGCCCGCCCCAGGCGAAGACATGACATTCATCATCACGACGTGGTGTTTGTCGACCCGTTCCCGGTTCGCCTTCGCATTCTCGTCATTGGCGCCCAGGATATCCTGCTTCACGGTCAGTAGCTTCACGCTCATTTATTCCACCTCGATGCTGTCGACATACAGTTCGCGTCCTGCGACTATGTCCACTTGCTGCTCTTTGCAATTGGGGCAATGAAAATCGTATTTCTCCGGCTTGAAAATAGTCTCGCACTCGCGGCAGCGCAGCTCCATGGGAACATGCGTATAAGAAATGCCGGCCTCCGCGGCTATGGTGTTTTTGCTGACGAACCCGAAGTAGAAATTGACTGCTTCTTCCTCGACGCCGGCCAGATCGCCGACCACGAGAGAGATCTTGAGAATTTTGCTGGCCTTTTCCTTCTCAGCGTTTTTGAGCGCTGTAAAGAGAAGGGATTCGACGATGCTCTGTTCATGCATCGAAAACCATCCTACATGAGCCTGTCCCTTGCAGGCGAAAGCTCTGTGCGGCGCACTCCTTGCAGCAGCGAGCCGGGCTCCGACCTTTGAAAATGCCTGGAATAGCGATATCTCCAATGCTCCGCCGGAGAGGCAACTACGGCTCTCGTTACCGAGCCGCAGTGAATTGAACTATAAAGAATTAAGGAATGATAATGCCGTCAATCCAAATGCGTCAAGCCGGTAAGGAGGAAGCACCATGACCCGCGAGCAATTCATGGAATACGCCAATCATTTCAATCACCACAGATTCGATAAGGTTACGAGCTATTTTTGCCCCGATGTCACCCTCGCCTATCCTGACAACTTCATGGGCCCGCAGATCCCCGGCGTAACCGGCAAGACGCTGCACGGCCCCAAGGAGTTCATCGCCCAATACGAGGCCATCGCCGCCAACGTGCGCGAGGTTCTGAATGTGGGCGCTTTTCTTTCCGAGGGCAACCAGTTCGTCGTCGAGCTCGTCACGGAGTTCCACATTGAAAAGGACCCTCCCAAAACCATCGGCGGCGGCAATTGGAAAAAGGGCGAGGTTATCGTCATGAACCAGATGGTGCTCTACGATCTGGACGAGAAGGGAAAGTTCAAACGCATCCGCATCTTCCACCATCGCTATCTCGATCCAAAAGAGGTGCAGCTCCACTAGGACCTGTTATGGGACTGGGCATGGGACTAATCAAGGGCGACGGACTCGACGCGGCACAACACGCCCCGGAGTGTCTCTGCTCCCGACTGAGGATCGAAGAACTCATGGCCGTACAGTAGATTGGCGCAACTCTCGCGCCAGCCATGGCTGGTTTCTTTTCGCTCCGGGAACCACCAGGCATGTTCAGCGTGAATCACGTTCTCGGCCAGGCGATCGTCGAGATGAACATAGAACCGGGCTTCACCGTCGGGCGTTTTGACCAGGGCGGGATTGTTTTCTTGAAGTCCCAGGCGGTGAGCGGTGGACGGATGCAAATCAACCAAAGGCCGCGGATGAAGCCGCCGCAGGGAGGGTATCTGCCGGCCGGCTGAATGGAAAAACGGAAGCAGTTTGCAACCGGAGATCAGGACGAGCGGGTAATCCCTGGCGAGCTCCGGTTGCGAAACCGGCGAAATTGGCGGCTCAACATAGACCGGAAGACCCGGTTGTCCCGCCTTTTGCATTACCGAACTCACCAGTTCAACGCGCCCACTGGGCGTCGAAAACCCCTGTTGCTCGTACTTGCGGTACTGCATCGTTCCCCAGCGAATTCCCTGCTCTGCAAATTGCTCGAAGCTCAAACCGGACGGCTCCAGTATCCAGCGCAAATAGTCCTGCCAATCGCTCCAGGGAAAGGCTTCGTTCAGTCCGAGGCGATGGGCCAGGTCAAGAATCACGGCTCGGTCGTCGCGTGCTTCGCCCATTTGCGCCAGCTTGCGCCGCGCCAGCACGCACCAGATCTTGTGGAAGTAGACGACATCGTCCTGTTCCAGCCAATGGGCTGCCGGCAGCACCAGGTCAGCCAGTTCGGCCGTCGGCGTGAAGAAGAAATCGGAGACTACGGTAAATTCGAGATGATCGCGCAGGGCAGTTTCGATCAAGTCGCCGCGCGTCTCTGTCACTAAAGGATTGGTCCCCACCAGCCACAGGGCTCGCGGACGATAAGGCGTTCCGCTGATGCAGGCCTCCCAGAAAGTGGGCAAATGGCATCCTGGCGCGAACGGGAAGCGCCCCGCTCCGATCATCCTGGCGTTCTGCTGGGGGGTGAGGAATTGCCGGCCGCCGATGCTGGGGTCGATCATCGGAGACTTTGGCCGAATATCACTGGGCGGAACCCACCGCACCATGCCTCCCGGAACGTCAAGATTGCCGGTGATGGCCATGAGCAGCAGGTAGGCGCGCCCGGTTTGAAAGGCGTTGACGCTCATGTCAATGCCGTTGCCCCAGAGCACACAGGCCGGGTGAGTGGTAGCGAAAGCGCGGGCTGCACTGCGCAGAGTGTCTGCGGGAACCTCGGTTATCGGCTCTGCCCATTCAGGCGAGTACGGCGCAACGTGCGCCGCCAACTCTTCAAAGCCGGTGCAGTAGCGCTCGACGAAGTCGCGATCGTAGAGAAGCTCGCCGATGACAACGTGAAGCATGGCCAAGGCGAGAGCGCAATCCGTTCCCGGCCGCAACTGCAAGTGATACTCCGCTTCTCTGGCGCTGGACGTACGGCGCGGGTCAACTACAATCACATGCCGTGCGGAGCGCTCGGCGCGCCGCACTATAGCGCCGCAATAGCCGTCGGCTGCGCCCGTCTCCGGCCCATTTTGGCCCACCTGCAGGATGCATTCGGGCATCTTTCCGCCAAACCCATACAGGTCAGGCTGTGGGAACCAGCCCACCGTGATGGCAGCGGCAATATTTCGGGGCAGGAAGCAGTTGTGGCCGGGGCTGATGAAGTTCGGGGAACCAAAAGCATGGATAAAGCGCCCGGTGAACTCAGAGTACGGCCTGCCGGTTCCCTGCCCCATCGCCACGAACTCGGGCCCGGACTCGCGCCGCACCCGGTCGAAAACATCGGCCATTTCCGTCAGCGCCTCGTCCCAGCTGATGGCTTTCCACTGTCGCGAGCCGCGCGGCCCGGTACGCCGCATCGGATGAAGGATCCGGTCTGGATGGTAGAGCTGTTCCGGCGCGGCCAGGCCTTTGGGGCAGATGAATCCGCGGCTGGTGGGGCTCTCAGGATCGCCACTGACGCGCACGACACGGCCGGCTTCATCCATGTGCACCAGCACCTGGCAAATGCCGTGGCAGCCACGGCAGGAAGTGCGTATGACCCGCTCACGATTCATCCTGTACCCTCCAAGCTCGCCCAAGGCGACGGATGGTATCCGAGATGTGTTGAAAGGATATGTGCCTGCCTGGCCCGAAAACTCGGCGCCTCTCAAAATCTTTATCTGCCCAAAAGGCTCGCCCGCTACTACTCGAAGCGGGTTGGCAACGCGACTTTCCTGATCTTCCAAGAGCCGCTGCTCTTTGCGTAATCGATCGTCAGCATCTGACGCAAGGTCCGGCGCATCATGCCGTTACCCTGGGCATGAGCCATCTGCGCGAGCGTGCAATCCCTGGCCAGCGGCGTTTCCACGTCGACGGCACAGTCGAAATACCCGACGGCGCTTCGGCCATCTGCGGCGATTACGATCTTGTCCGGCGCGCCGGCGTGATCCACGGTAATCCTGCGCACTGCGCTCAAGAGCAGCGCATCGCGGTCACCGGCATTGACCTGTCGCAGCCAGGACTGATGCAACTCGCGGATCGCGGCCTCGTCCTCAAGGCGCTTGACGCGGGCCTTCAACCCGTCGTCGGCAAGCGCAACGGCGGAAACCGAGGAGATCGCGATAGGCGCGGCCAGAAGCGCTCCGCCTTTCAGAAACCTGCGGCGCGTAGGGGTAATGTCGTTGGTCATGTCGTTCTCACTCAAGTCCTGATCTGAAAATATTTGTCGACTTCGAACTTGCCCGCATGCCGGACAATGGCGCCGATCTGACTCATATCGAGGCCTTTCGAGCCGCAGAAATAGCCGATGCCTGCATCGTGCATGATGTTCAAGTTGAGGAGGATTGTGCCCAGCGTGCCGTTGCAGGCCTCCTCAAGCCAGCACATGAAATAGATGCCGTCGCGGATCTTCACAAATTCGCCCGGGCCGCTCCATTCCAAGCCGCCATGCCCGTCTGGCGTGAAGATGATCCAGGACGCCGTGTTGGGCGTGGAATAGAGATGCATCGAAGTGAGGCCGGGAGCATAGTTGTAGGTGATGCAGCGGCCCAGCATTTCAGTGGTTCTGCCGTGGCGGCGGTACATGGGCGGCTGAATGCCGTCCATCTCAAGCACGCCGAAAAGGACGCGCACCCCGGCCTCGTTGGCGAAATAGGGCGTATTGAGAAAGCCGTTGTAGCAGGTCACCAGACCCTGGTGGAAATCCACTGCCATGATGTGGCCGTCGTGGTCGGGCGCGTTCTCAAGCAGATGCCCGAACAGGAACAAGCCGGGCGCCACCTCGTAGCTCTGGTAGCGCGCCTTGGTCCAATCGCCCTCGCCGTCCATGCGCCAGTTGAGTTGGTCGGCGCTGTCGACCTTGTATTCCATGACCGGCCCATCGTCGTAGCGCAGGGTGAAGGTTTTGCCCGCCAGAAAGTCACTCGCGGGCAGGGCGTTCAAGGCCATTCCGGCGGCGCCGCCGGTGGCGGTACGGGGGGGAAAGGCAGCAGAATGTTCCTTGGCGATACTGGCCACCTGCTCCCTGGTGAGCTTCTCCATGGTCTTGATCGGCCGGTACACCGCCCGCCCGCCCTTGATGGGTTTGCCGTCCTTGTCCTTGGGGCCGGGGACAGGGTCACCGGAATCGTCGCCAAATTTCTCGAAGTGGGCGATCTGGCCCACGATGTCGCCATGGCCCCGGAAGATGTAGTAGTGCAGGTTGTCGTCTTCATCGAAGCCGAGCCGTAATCCCATTTGCTGGGAGCGGTTCATGTCGATCACATATGCGGTGAACGTGCCCGAAAACTCGCACTCCGTGCGGGTGTAGACAAAGAAATCGTTGTCGAGTATGACGTAGTCGGACGGGGCGCAGAAGCCAAGCTCCCCGCCCGTGCGCGACAACTCCACGAAATGGGAATAAGCGGCGGAGGGGTAGTACTCCAGCGTCTCCATGCCGTTGTCTTGCAGCCAGTGATAGCCCCGGCCCTCCAAGCGATCGGTTGGCTCGTGCCGCTTCGTGGGCACATCGCCCCCACCATCGACATAGCCGTAATAGATCTGGCGCTGGACCTCGCGGTTGTCCTCGTAGCCGCTGAACCACAGCTCAATGACAGTGGCCAGCCTGCTCTTTCGGTCGACGACCACGGTATAGCCGCGCTGCGTGCCGGGAATCATGTGGGTGAACAGGCAGATGTGGTCCATCTCGAGTGCGCCGAAGCCGGCATCGATCGCCTTGCCACCATCCTCGGCCACCGACAGCCTGGTGTTGCCGGCGAACTTGTACTTCAGCGCGGGACCACCGTCGGTGACGATCGTCAGCGACTCGCCCGCGAAGTTTGTGGCGAGCGGCGAGACACTTGCCGGCCCGCGTTGAGCGACCGGCTCGAGCTTGGCGGAGATCTGCTCTTTGGTGAGCTTGGTGTAAGCGATGCGGTGCATCTGCTGTTTGGGATATGGTGTTCCGATCATACGTCTTCCCCTATAACTCTGACGCACCACTACGCACGGCGCCTTCGCGCCTCACGGAACCGCGCGACTTCGAGCGCGGCTCCTGCAAGCAGTAATTTAGCCAGGGTTTCCATTTTGGCATTCCGAACCGGAGTAAGTCTACACCCGACCGCTTCGCCGGCGCCGGATTTCCTGAGATTCTTCGTTCCGAGCACCTTCGGGGGGGCCACGGATGGGCATTCCCGCCTGTTGCCTAGAGACAGCTTATTCTCAGGCGGGCGCGCTCCTTTCGGATGCTTCCTATGCCCCTCCACTCCAAGTTATCGGTTTGGGACACTCCACCCATTTACCCGTCACCGGATGCGGGTAGTGGTAGGGGTGGATATCAGTGTTCGGCCACAGAACCGGCGCCGGATCTTCGAGGGCATCGGGTCCGACTGGATTCTTCGGGTACGTTTCGCTAAAGAACTCGACATAACGCGGCGGGGTGTGCGCCCAGCCGGTCTCGTAATCGGCCTGCCAAACCACGCGAGGACTAAGCACTTTGAATTTCCAGATTCCGTCTTCCTTTACGTACTGGTTCTCGTAAATGTCGCCCTCAAACCACTGGATAGGCTTCCCGCCAGCAGAATCGTGACGTCCTGCCTGCATCAGACACCGGACGCGCGCCTTGGCGGTCTTGCGATCCGGCGCCACATCAATCACGTCCTGCAATTGCAGGTGATCCAGCAGGAAGCCGAAGACCGGTCCGTTATGCCCGCCGGTGAAGTGCTTCCGCATACGGTCGCAAAACACTCTCCGGGCGCCTGCCCGCTTCTTAAAAATGCCTCCGAAGAAATGGACTTCGACGTCTTCAGAAAACAGATCGACCACTTCATCGTAAAGGCACTTATCCAGGTAGTAGCCGTAGATGTGCTGAAGACGCCGGATTTGATGGGCATCCTGGAGCACCCCAATCTCATTTGCCATCTGCTCGATCTTCTTCTCTAACGCGCTGATCTTCTCGGCATCGGTCATGGTTCAGTCTCCTAACTTTAGAGCGGTTCCAGGATAAATGTACCCTGCCGGATTTTGTGCCAGGTCGCCCCTCCTTGGGGTCGGGCCGACTCGGGTCTATTGCCTCCCGGGTATAGCAATCCTGGAACCGCTGTAGTGTCCCCATCGGGGATGGTTGAAACCCCTCGCCATCAAGGCGAAGAATGTTGGTCGAAGTCTCCTGAGGAGACGAGACTGCCGGCTGAAAACCGGCGGCTCTCTAAAGGGCGGGCGCACTTATGGAATTCATTCGATGCGCCCGATCAATCCCTCAGCTTATCGCCGGGGGCCGATCAGGCTTTGAAGAGCTATCTTCCTCCGGAAAACCAGGTCACTTCAGCATTAATCCTCCGTCAACCGGAATGACCGCGCCGGTAACGAACTCCGCTTCCTTTGAGCAGAGCCAGAGCACCAGGTTCGACACCTCTTCCGGCTCGCCGATTCTGCCGACCGGGTGCATCGACAGCACCCTGGCTCTTCCCTCCTCGGTACTCAACAATTTGTCGGAGAGCGGCGTTCGGATCACCCCGGGGCAGACCACGTTGGCACGAATCCCCTGACTGGCATATTCAATGGCACCGGTCTTCGTCAGTCCGACAATGGCAT
>JAJXXG010000520.1 GCA_021781255.1 Acidobacteriota bacterium | reverse complement strand
CCGGCACCCACGCCGCAATAATCGATGGACGCTTTGAACGGAGGCAGGGCCCGGAGCGATCCGGGCCCTGCCTGTTTTTGCGCGGATTGCGTGAGGGAAGGTTTGCTTTGCAGCGACGGCCCGGTGGGTTAATCTGACGGGCAGGATGAAAGATCTATACATTGCGGACCTGGCCAGCCTTGAAGAAGGGCGGGCGTTTGACAGCTTTTTCATTGTGCTGCTGAAGCAGCAGCGGACGACCAAGACGAACAAGCCGTATCTGAACCTGATTCTCGGCGACAGGACGGGCCAGGTCGAGGCGCGGGTGTGGGATCCGGCAGACCCGCGGATTGCCAAGGACGTGGAGCGCGGCGATGTGGTGAAGGCGCGGGGCAGCGTTGCGCGTTTTGACGACCGGCTGCAGATGAAAGTAGACCAGTTGCGCAAGGCGACCGGGGCGGAGACCGACAAGACGGACCTGCTGCCCTCGACGACATACGACGTGGACGCGTTGTGGCGGGAGCTGACGGGCTTTGTGGAGAGCTTTACGGAGCCGCACCTGAAGCTGCTGCTGACCACTCTGTTGAGCGACGCCGCGTTGGCGCAGGCGTATCGCGAGGCGCCGGCGGCGCGCCAACTGCACCATGCGTGGCTGGGCGGACTGCTGGAGCATGTGGTGAGCCTGCTGAAGCTGGCTGATCGCATTGCGCCGCATTATCCCGTGCTGCACCGGGACCTGCTGCTGACCGGAGTGGTGCTGCACGATATTGGCAAGGTGCAGGAGCTGGCCTGGGATGCGGGTTTTGAGTACACGGTGGAAGGCACGCTGCTGGGGCACATCCAGATGGGCATTGCGCGAGTGGACAAGACCATCGACAGCCTGCCGGGCTTTCCGCCGCGACTGAAGGTGCTGGTGGAGCACATGATTCTGTCTCACCACGGAAAGCTGGAGTTCGGCTCGCCCAAGCTGCCCATGATCCCCGAGGCGCTGGTGCTGAACTTTGTGGACGACCTTGATGCCAAGATGCAGGCGATTGCGAGCGAGTACGAGAAGTCGGCGCGCGAAGGCAAGGCCGCAGATGAGCTGACGGGCAAGGTGTGGTCGCTGGATCAGCGCCAGCTTTTGCAGACGCGCGGCTGGCTGGAGGGCGGCAAGTAAAGAACGCATGCCGGAGCGGCGAAGCCGAATTGGTCTGACGCTGCGCTGGATGTGTCCAATGTCGCATTGCTGCCTTGCGCATTGCGGCGGGATGATCGTCATCACATTCTCCCGTGATTCTCCTCACATACATGTATGCATGAGCAGGGGGTAGTCTAGCCCCGCGCGAATGATCTGGATCACACGCTGCGTGTGTTCCGGGTTGAGAGGAGCACGTGGGATGAGCGCCTTCAGGGATGCAGGGCACCTGCTGCGGTTCGCAGGGCTGTTCGTACTTGCCTTCATCATTTTTCTGGTTGTCCGTAAAATTGTTGTCCCGAAGAGCTTCGGGGAGTATGGGCATTATCGCGGGGCGTCGATTGGCGAGATCGCCGCGCATCCGGCGCATTTTGCGGGCCATCAGGCATGCGATGCGTGCCATACAGACATTGCCGATGAGAAAAAGGGCGGCAAGCACGCGCATGTGAACTGCGAGGCTTGCCACGGAGCGCTGGGCAAACATGCGGACGATCCTGCATCGGTGACGCCGGCCAAGCTGGACACGGCGGTGCTCTGCGTCCGGTGCCATGCGGCGAGTGTGGCGAAACCGAAGAACTTTCCGCAGGTGGATGCGGCCGACCATGCCAACGGAGTTCCCTGCGAGACGTGCCACAAGCCGCACAATCCCGCGCTGGAAGCCGGAGGTGCAAAATGAATCTCTCCAGGCGCCAATTGATGATTCTGCTGCCGGCGGCGGCGATTGCGTGGGAGCACGTGCTGGCGGGCACGCCGGAGGCCGCGCCGAATTACACGATGTCAGAGCACTGGTGGAGCATGTTGATCGACATCCCCAAGTGCATCGGGTGCGGCAACTGCGTGCGGGCCTGCCAGGCGGAGAATGACGTGCCGGACGGACGCTTCCGCACCTGGGTGGAGCGCTATCACGTCTCCGACGAGAACATGATGTATCCGGAAGTGATTTCGCCGGACGGAGGCAAGGAAGGCTTTCCGTCAGTAGCGAAAGCGGATGCGGGCAAGTATTTCTTTGTGCCCAAGCTTTGCAATCACTGCGCCGACTCGCCCTGCACGCAGGTCTGCCCGGTAGGCGCTACGTTTATCGCGCCGGATGGCGTGGTGCTGGTGGACCAGAAGTATTGCATGGGCTGCGCGTACTGTGTGCAGGCCTGCCCATACGGATGCCGCTACATACATCCGGAAAAGAAGGTGGCGGACAAGTGCACGCTGTGCTACCACCGCATTACCAAGGGGCTGACGACGGCCTGCTGCGAGGCCTGCCCGACCGGCGCGCGGCAGCTTGTGGACCTGAAGAATCCGAACGATCCGATTCACGAATTCCTGAGGACACATGCCGTGCAGGTGCTGAAGCCGCAGATGGCGACGGGCGCGAAGGTTTTTTACAACGAGCTGGACGGCTCGGTTCGCTAAGCCTCAAGACGGGCGATGCGCAGGAGAAGCCGGTGAGAACAGGTGAGAAGCGATGAATGGCGTAGAAGGCTTCATGTATCCGAACGAGGTGGAGCTGGTCTGGAGTGTGCTGATCGTCCTGTATCCGTACATTACCGGACTGGTAGCCGGGGCGTTCATTCTGGCGTCGCTGGAGCGGGTGTTTCGCGTGGATGCGGTGAAGCCGACGTATCGGCTGGCTCTGCTGACGGCGCTGTCGTTCCTGCTGGTGGCGCCTTTGCCGCTGCAACTGCATCTGGGGCATCCGGAGCGCTCGCCGGAGATGTATTTTACGCCGCACAGCACGTCGGCGATGGCGATGTTCGGGTATGTGTATCTGTGGTATCTGATGGCCGTGCTGGTCTTCGAGATATGGCTCGACTATCGCCGCGAGATTGTGCTGCGGGCGCGCCGCGAGCGCGGGCTGTTGCGCCTGATTTACAAGATCATGACGCTGGGCTCGGACAACATCAGCGAGCGGTCTCTGCACATCGATGAACGGGTTGGATGGGTGGTCACGCTGATCGGCATTCCCTCGGCGTTTCTTCTGCACGGGTATGTAGGTTTCATCTTCGGTTCGATCAAGGCGAATCCATGGTGGTCCTCGCCGCTGATGCCGGTGGTGTTCATCTTTTCGGCGATGGTTTCCGGGATTGCGTGCGTGATGGTGATCTACATGGCGACGTCAAAGCTGCGCGGCACGACGATTGACATGCGCTGCGTGGATACGATCGCGATGTATCTCTTCTACACCTTCATCATCGATTTCAGCCTGGAGATGCTGGACCTGGTTCACCGCATCTACGAGGCCGATGAGTCGTTTCGCAGTCTGAATTTCATGGTGCATACCAAGCTCTACTTCTCGCACATTGTGGTGCAGATCGGCCTGGGCACGCTATTGCCGCTGGTGCTGCTGGCCATTACCCAGGTGGCGAAGCTCTCCGAGATGGCCCGCAAACGCACTTATGCGCTGGCCGGCGCGCTGACGCTGATCGGCATCTTTGCGATGCGGTGGAACGTGGTGATCGGCGGGCAACTGTTCTCGAAGAGTTTTCTGGGTTACACAACCTACAAGGTCGGGATGGTGACGCGCGAGGGACTTCCGGTGGCGATTGCCTTGACGCTGCTGCCGCTGCTGTTTCTGTGGGTTCTGGTGAAGCTGCTGCCTCCCTGGGATGACGCGAGCGCAGCGCATGGAGCAACTGGCGACTGAGCCAGAGGAACCGGGCAGGGGCCTGCCCGTCGGGTGCAAGCCATGATCGACTTTCCCGAAGAGTTGCAGCGGCTATCGGCCCGTCTGGATGCGCTGGAAAGGCGCGTTCAAGACCTTGAGCATCCCGGAGCAGAGTCCGCTGCATCCGCAGAGGCACAAGAGGCAGCCGCGACCGCCGGGCAGCAGTCCGTGTCTTCCATTCAGCAGACGGCAGGATGGTTTCCGGTGCTGGGCCGGGCGATGCTGGGCATTGCGGGCGCGTATGCACTGCGCGCGGCGATGGAGTCCGGCGCGTTGCCTCGTCTGCCGGTCGCATTGATTGCGCTGGCGTATGCATTGACCTGGGTGGTGTGGGCGATGCGGGCCGAAGTGCGCAGCGCGGCGGTGGGCGGGTTCTACGCGGCGACGTCGATGCTGATTCTGGGGCCGATGCTGTGGGAGCTTGTCCTGCGTTTCAACACGCTTTCGGCCTTGGCGTGCGCGGCGGTGCTGTGCTGTTTTACGGCGGCTGCCGGCGCACTGACATGGAAGCACACGCAAGCGCATGGCGCAGACGTGGTGTTCGCCGGGGCGGCGGTGATTGCTCTGGCGCTGGCGATTGCCACCCATGCGCTGATGCCGTTCCTCGCGGCGCTGCTACTGATGAACCTGCCGGGCCGGTTGCGCGTACCCAGGGGACAGCAGGACTGGAGCCGGGCGCTGGTGGCTCTGGTTACGGACGGCGCGGTGTGGCTGCTGATCTTTCTCTATAGCGCGCCGCCGGCCTCCCATCCCGGCGATCCGCTGCTGGGAAGCTCGGCGCTGCTGATGCCTTCGCTTCTGCTTTTTCTGATGGATGGGGCCGCGGTGGCATGGCGCACGGTGCGGTCCGGAGAAAGCCTCCGCGGATGGCAGACCCTGCAGGCGATGATCGCGTTTGTGCTGGCTGCGGTGAGTGTGTTTACCTTTTTGCCCGCGACGGGGGCACGCATGTTCGGGATCGCGTGTCTTGGGCTGAGCGTGCTGTGTTACGCGGCAGCCTTCGGGTGTTTTCGCGCGGCGCGAGCGCGGCGCAACTTTCGCATCTTCAGCGCATGGAGCGGCGGGCTGCTGCTGGCGGGGATGTTCTGGAGCGCGCCGCTGCCGTGGGCGGCAGCGGGCCTGGCCGCGGCGGCTCTGGCCGGGGCGGTGCTGGGCGCGCGGCTCCAGTGCATGACGCTGGACTTTCACGGGGTGCTGTATCTGGGCGCGGGCGCACTGGCGGCGGGGCTGCCGGCGTATGTGCTGCGTGCGTTTTCAGAGACGCTGCCAGGCTGGCCGTCGCTGAGTTTCGCGGCGGTTGCGCTGTCGGGCGCAGCCTGCTATTGGGTGGGCAAGGTGCGGCCGGGGGAAGCGTGGAGAGAGCAGATTCTACATCTGGCTCCGGCGCTGGTGGCCTCGTGCGCGGCGGCGGCGCTGCTGGTGCAGGGGTTGCTGGGGACGATCGAGCGGTTTGTGCCGCTGAGCGACTTTCATGCGGCGTTTGCGCGGACGCTGGCGCTGTGTGCGATGGCGCTGCTGCTGGCCTATGCCGGGGCGCGGTGGCAGCGGCTGGAGATGACGCGGATTGCGTATGCGGCGCTGGCCTTCATGGCCGTGAAGCTGTTCTATGAAGATCTGCGCGAGGGACGGATGGAGTTCATCGCCGCGTCGATCTTCCTGTTTGCGGTGACGCTGATTGCGGTGCCGCGGATGGCGCGCGTGGGGCACCGGCATTGATGTGTGCGGGCGGCGCGCGCCGGCAGTGGGGACGCGCTGGCAGGAGTGCAAGCAGTTGGATGCGGTCACCTGTCCGGATTGGGACACTAGAGGAAAGCCACCTTTAAGCCGACAAAACAAGTGCATGGCCGCGCACGGCTGTCTGCGAAGGGGTTGCAGCGGAGACCGAAGCGTACGCGGGGAGGATTGCGCTTGGAAGCGACGGGCCTAATACGGGAAGACTGCACCGTGCCGTGGGAGCATTTGCGTCTGCCGCCGTTCTCGCAGGTGGCCCTGCGGGTGCTGCAGCTGGTGCATCGCGAGAATGTGCAGCTGCATGAGTTGAGCGACCTGATTGCGTCGGACCCGGCGTTTGCCAGCGAGGTGCTGGCGATTGTGAATTCACTGGCCTATGCGCCTCGCTTTCCGATCAGCAGCATTCTGCAGGCGATCGCGGTGATGGGGGCGAGCCACCTGCAGGGATTGTGCCTGACGGTGGGGGTGCGCGGGTATATGGGGCAATCGCTGGGCAATCCTTCTGTGCGGGCGGTGTGGCGGCACAACCTGGCCTGCGCGGCGATTGCCGAGCAACTGGCGGCGGCGGGTTTTATTGACCGGGATACGGCCTACACGTTTGGCATGATGCACGATGTGGGGCGGGTGGCGCTGGCATCGGTGTGGCCCAGGGAATATGCCCGCCTGCTGAGCACGCACCGGGGCACGGCGGAGAGCATTCTGGATCGCGAGCGCGAGGCCTTTGGCAAGGACCACTGCGAAGTGGGCCGTGAGCTGGTGAATGACTGGAAGCTGCCGGAGGACTTTGAGGCGATTGTGGCGGAGCATCACCAGCCGGCGGACGGCGGCGGGACGTGGGATATGGATGCGCTGATCCGGCTGAGCTGCCGGATGGCGGACAGCGCGGGGTTCGCGGCCTTTCCGGCGTGCGAGTGTACCGCGTTCGGCGATTTGCTGGGGGAGCTACCGGCGCGCGAGCGGAAGCTCTTCTTCACGGACGCGGAGAGCCTGGCGTACGAGGTGGGCCGTAAAATCAACGCGATTGAGTCGATCTGACCGCGGCGGCTGCCGCTTGCAGGCACCGTGGTGGACGGATCGGCTGGCGCGCGGTGCGCCCGATCGGCGACAATCGCTGATGCCATGGGAAAACCCACACGCCGCGCATTTATGAAAACCGCCACCGCTGCCACTCTAGTTGCCGCCGCTGCCAAGGACGGCTTTGCCACGCCCAGCCGGCAACGAGTTTTTGTTGCTTCAGGGACCGAGAATGGGATTCTGGCCTACGACTGGGACTCCGCGACGGGCACGCTGAGCCCGGCCGGAGTTGCCGCGACGGTCTCCACGGTGGACTGGATCACCTTTTCTCAGGATCATGAGTATCTCTACGCGGCCTGCGAGCTGGACAGCTTCAACGGCAAGCCGACGGGCGAGGTGGCAAGCTTCCGCGTGCAGAACGGCGCGCTGCATCCGATCTCCGCCGAGAACTCGGCGGCCAAGGGAACCTGCCATGTGGCGCTGGACCACACGGGACAGGTGTTGCTTTCGGCGGACTACGGCGGCGGCAGTGCGGCCAGCTTCAAGGTGACGGCGGGCGCGCTGAGTCCCGCGGTGTGGACCGAGCACTATACAGTGCATGGCCCCGACAAGGACCGCCAGGAGAGCGCGCACGCGCACTTCTGCTCGTATTCGCCCGACAATCGCTTTGCCTATATCAACGATCTGGGCGGCGACATGATTCACATCTATCGCCTCGATGCGGCGACGGCGCATCTGACGGCGGCGGGCGCATACCATGCGCAGCCCGGCTCGGGACCGCGCACACTGCACTTTCATCCCAACGGACACACGGCCTACTGCATCTTTGAGCTGGCATCGACGGTGGAGGTGCTGGAGTGGAACAAGGCGGACGGCGGCCTGACTTTTGTGAAGCGCTTCCATCTGCTGCCGGAGGGGTTTCACGGCATCAGCCGCGCCTGCGATACGGTGATCACGCGCGATGGGCGATTTGTCTACTTTGCCAATCGCGACAATAACTTTCTTTACAGCTTCAAGGCCGATCCAACGACGGGAGCACTTACGCCGATGGTGCGCTCGAACTGCGGCGGGAAGATTCCGCGGAACTTTACGCTGGACCCGACGGAGCGGTGGATGCTGGTGGCGAACCAGGACTCGAATCTGCTGAGCGTCTTTGCGCGCAACCCGGAGACGGGCCGGCTGGCCGATGAAGGCAAGAGCGTGGCCGCAGCGACACCGATGTGCATTCTGTTTCTGTGAGAGGCAGCTTTCAGCTTTTAGCGAGTACCTTCCAGCTCCGGCTTAGAGCTTTGGGGCTTGCGTTGGGGCGGAGTGAGACTTCTCTCGACAGTGGATGGCGCGGAGATGAGCCGC
>JAJXXG010000564.1 GCA_021781255.1 Acidobacteriota bacterium | reverse complement strand
AGGAGCGAATTCTAGCCGCATCGCTCGACGGTGAGCGCCTGGAACGAACGCCGGTGAACGAATATGTGGATCTCTACATCCCATAAGCCGGCCCGGCCGAAGTTTGTCACGGCAAAGCCTATTCCTCAGGTGTTTAATTCAGAGTAGTATCCAAAAGCGAGGAAGTTATGCTGTCAAGATTTGCAGCCTGTCTCTGCGCCTGCCTCTGTCTTTCGCCATTTCTGGCGCCGGCCCATCTCTCTCATGCCGCCGCGCAAACCGCGGTCGCACCCACACCCGCGGGCCGATGGAGAACCATCGACGACAAATCCGGCAAGCCCAAGTCGGTGTTGTTTCTCTGGATCAAAGACGGCAAACTCTACGGCCGCATCGACACGATCCTCAATCCGGACCCCGACAACCCCAACCACAAGTGCATCCATTGCAGCGGAGATATGAAAGACAAGGAACTCCTCGGCATGCAGATTCTGTGGGACATGAAACCAACCGGCGATACGTGGTCCGGCGGCTATATCTTCGACCCCGACAACGGCAGCACCTACCGGTGCGTTATGGAGTTGCAGGACGGCGGCAAAAAGCTGAAGGTCCGCGGCTTCATCGGCGTCTCGCTCTTCGGCCGCACGCAGTATTGGTATCGCGAAGAGTAGGCATATCGCGAAGCCAGTTGCTCTTACAACTCGCTCTCAGCCATGCTTGCGGCTTCGAGTTCGATTGCATCGGAATCGAGCCGCCGCGCTCGCCATTCCCGCACAGCCTGGCGCAGGACGATTATCAATCCCAACGCGACGATTCCATCCGCGAGATGGAATTGATCGTGAAGGGCTCGAACAAGGCTCGCAGGCGGCGCTATCGTTACCTCCACCGCATGGCCGACATATGTTTCCAGGCGGCAGTAAAAGAACGTTCCCAGCAGAGCGACGCCCGACAGACTGCCAACGGTGCGGGTCATGGTAAGCATTCCATTGGCGATACCAAGGCGTTCCCGCGGAACCGCGGTCATAATGGCTGCGTTGTTTGCACTTGTGAAGCTCGCCATGCCCAAAGCCATCGGGAGCTGCAACAAAACAAATGCAGCCGGCCCACTCGATACGCCCAGCCAGGAGAGCGTGAAGTATCCTGTGACCACTGAAGCGAGGCCGAGAATCGTCAATAGACGGGCTCCAAACCGATCGGCAAGCATTCCCGAAAAAGGGCCCCATATGCCGAGCATGACCGGAGTAATTGCCATCACCATGCCGATCTGCTGCTGCTCCAGCTTAGCCACAAGCTGCAGGTAAAACGGAAAGAGCAGCAGAACTCCAGCCACGCTGACAAATACGCTAAAACCGCTCACGAGGCTTGTGCAGAAGCTGGGATTGCGAAAGAGCGAAAGGTCGAGCATGGGGTCGGAAACTCGCTGCTCTGTATAGATGAAGGCCGCAAAAGTTCCCAGCGCCACGATCGCCCACCCAATCACGGGCGCGGAGAGCAACCCGTGAGTCTGAATGAGGGTCATGGCAAGAACAATCGCGAACATGCTCAGGCCGGCTAGCGCGGCGCCTATGAAATCGAAGGTTTGTCCACGGCGTTCCGGGAGCAGAGGAGGAATAAAGGTCCAGGCCAGGGCCAGTGAGACGAGTCCTATCGGCAGATTGACAAAGAAGATCCATCGCCAATTGAGGAGGTGCAGAATCCAGCCGCCCAAGGCTGGGCCTGCCATTCCCCCCAGCGACAAAACTCCGCCCACAATTCCCATGGCCGTGGCGCGCTTCTCTGGCGGCCACGTTTCGGCCACAATCGCAATCGCGAGCGACATCATCATCGCCGCGCCGACCGATTGCACGAAGCGGAAGACGATGAGTGAGTAAATGCCGCGCGCCGTGCCGCACAAAGCAGAAGCGGACAAAAAGATGACGACCCCGGTAATGAATACGCGCTTCTTGCCGACAATATCTCCCAACCGCCCCATGCTGAGCGTCAGGGTCGAAACGCCGAGCAGAAAGGACAGTACCGCCCACTCGACCAGATGAAATGGCGCCTGGAGAGCACGAGTTAAAGTGGGCAAAGCGATGTTCACAATGCTGCCATCTACCGATCCCAGGAGCATGCTGCTGCTCACCGCAATCATGATCAAGATGCGGTGAGGCGCGCGCGCAGCCGCGCCAGGAATGGAAGACGAATTCATTGGAGTGGCCTTTACCCGAATCTGGATGGCTTTAAAGAGACGCTAGGTGGAATGCAGCCGGGCTGGTTGAACCGTGGCCCGCATGAAGCCGGATATGAATATTATAAACTCGATCATGTTTTCCGGGCGCTAAGCGTCACGTTTTACGCGGTTCAGCAACAGCAATCCGACGACCAGGAAGATTATGCCCGCGGCAATCCCTGTTTGCTGTTTACCTGAAATCCCTGTCAGGATCGCTATGACGAGAGGCCCCATGAAAGATGTCGCGGTTCCGGAAAGAGAGTAAAGACCGAACATTTCATTGAGCATGTCTTTTGGCGACAACCTGGCCAGCATGGCGCGGCTGGAGGTAAGCCCAGCGGTGACGGCAAAGGCGATAAGGGCGTAGACCAGGAAGAACGCCTGATCCGCGGCGCGCGGAAACATACCGCCGCCGGCTGGCGTCGGATTGACATGAACCAGCATCACGCTGCTGGGCGAAATAAAGACCAGCATGATATTGCCGATGATAAGGCCGTAAATGCAGAGCCGGAGAGTGGCGCGTGAACCGATATGATCGTCGCACCAACCGCCGGCGAACGAACCTGAAATCGCGGCGACGCTCAAGGCCAATCCCATCACGGAAAGCTGTACCGCCGTCCAACCCAGGACGCCGCCCGCAAGTACGCCCTGAAACATCATCAGGACGATAAAGCCCTCGTTGAAGACCATCCGCGCCAGCAGAAAGTCCGCGACGGCAGGATGCTGGCGGAGGGTGCGGATCGAGTGATAAAGCGAGGTTAGGCCTGCGCGGACGATGGCCGCAGCTGGTTTCCCGGTCCCTTCGACATCCGGCACTACGAAAAACAGCGGCAGAGAGAACACCACCCACCAAAGCGCAACGACCAGCGCGAGCGCTCGTTCCTCGTAATACATCCCTTGCGGCAGAATCCCGGCCGCGGAGTGGGCGACGATCAGATAGACGACGAACAACACGAGGCACGCAAAATTGGCGATGGCGTAGGCCAGCCCGCTCACCGAACCGAACCGGCTTGGCGGCGCGACCCTCGGCAGCAAGGCATTGAAAAAAACCGACGATAATTCGTAGCCGGTGTTTGCAAGAATAAGGGCCACCATTACCCAGGCGATTCCTGAAGCCATATGCGGCTTGACGAGGTAGAGCAAAGCCGTACTAGGAATGGCCAAAACAAGGCAGGCAAAGATCCACGGTTTACGCCGCCCACCCGCATCGGCAATTGCGCCGCACAGGGGAGCCGAGATGGCGATCAGCGCGGCGGCCGTCGAGAGCGTGTAACCCCACAGTACCTGCCCCCTCACGGGGTCAGCGACGACAACCTTTGTGAAGTATGCCGAAAATACATAAATATTGATGAAGACATAGAATTGATTTCGCGCGCATTCGTAGAATGCCCAGGCCGTTTGCCCCGGCGTCCAACACCAGAGTTTGCATGGCGCCACAGTTTCCGCTATGGCTACGACAGTCTCAGTACTCTCGGTTTCGGCCATTTATAGCTCTCGTTTTTCCGGCAGAGCAGCTTGCGTTCGAAGGGATGCCTTTTATCCTATACCTAAGCTCTGTTCGAAAGGAATATCTGCACCAGGTGCTGTCTTAATTCCTAGTTCAAGGAAGTTCACCGGGCCCCGGAACTGTTTACCGTCATCATGCTCCCCTTAAAGCCGCTCAATCAGGATGGCTATAATGGTCCGTGTTCGCCCCATTTGATTCTTAGCAATCGAAACCGAACGGGACAGGTCGAACGATTGCGGCAAGGCCACGCCGAGTCCCCCGGTCAGATGAAGAGCAAACTCGATCGAATCCGCACACTGCTGCGCAGCCAAACCACACTCGTGCTGGCTACGGCGGGCGAAGACTCCTTGCCGCGCAGCACACCCTTGTTTTTCATTGCGGATGACGATCTGCGCCTCTATTGGTTTTCCTCTCGATCGAGCCTCCACAGCAGAAACTGCGCGCGAAACCCGGAAGCGTCCGTTGCAATTTCAAGAGATGCACGCCGCTGGCAAGAGATCGAGGGCGTACAGATGCAAGGTGTGGTCTCCGTGGTCAGGGATCGAGGCTTGCGCAATGAAATCGCCCGCGATTACTCTGCGCGCTTTCAGTTGGGCAACCTCTTCGCATTTACCATCCGGCACAGTTCTCTCTACTGCTTCACGCCCTCCTGGGCTCGCTATCTCGATAACTCCCGCAGATTCGGTTACAGGTTCGAGTTGAATCTTCCGGCGGACTCTTCGGCTCGATGAGGCGCGGATTGCCTCGGTCCCCACGCACAGGTCCTCGTCCGCGGGGTAGAAGGAGCGACGGCATCGTTCGCAAATCGGCGGCTTGTGCGGAGCTTCCTTAGCTGTATTTGGCTTTGTCCATCTCTCTGCGGGCCTCGGTGTATCGCAGCATTGCGGCGTGCCGCTTGGCCACTCCTGCCGGGTCCGAATCCTCGGGCGGAAGGGCGTCAATGACCTGCTTGAAGGTCGCCTCCAGGCCGTGGCGAGCCTCAGGATAAGGAATGATATAGAACTGGTTTTTCTTCACAGCCTCGAGCACGTGCCCGGCAAGCTCCTCCGGTTCCATTCCCTGCGCATAAATCTCTTTCAAAGCCTGGATTTCGTCCTCGTCAACCTTGTACCCGCTCTTCGGGAATCGAGCTGGGCGCGTTTGGATTGACTCGCCGATGTTCGACTTGATGTTGGCGGGACAAAGTACCGAAACACCGATGTTATATTTTGCGAGCGCGTCGCGCATTGCCATCGTGACGCCATGCACCGCGAACTTCGATGTGGAATAAATCCCCGACATGCTGCCGGTGAAAAAGCATCCGAGCGAAGCTGTATTGACAATATGCCCGCCCTTTCCAAGGGCAATCATGCGCGGCACAAAGGTTTGCATGCCGTTCAGGACGCCGTTGAAATTCACGCCCATCACCCAGTCCCAGTCGTCGTACGTCGCCCGCTCAAGAGGCCCAAAGATCGACACGCCGGCCGTATTGAACAGGAGTTGTACGGGGCCAAAGACCGCTTCCGCCTCGTCCGCCGCGGCCTTCCACGCCTCACGATCTGCCACATCGAGCTTAATGGCATGCACATCTGCTCCGCGCTTCCGTAATTCAGCGACGGCCTGATCCAGATGATCCTGGCGTACATCCGCAATGACGACCTTGCAGCCAGCTGCCGAAAATACCTTCGCCTGGCCGAGTGCAGCGCCGCTGCCGCCGCCCGTAATGAAAGCTACCTTCCCCTGGAAATCTTCCATGCCTCTCTCCTCTCTCCTGAGACTGCGAGGTTCTCGTTGCGGCCCTTGCTTCGCGTTAAGGTTTTGCGCCCCCGCCGGCTCTGCTCCGGCGGCCGGCGCACTCTATCCAATTCCGCACAAGCCATCTTTGCAAGTCACGGCGGCCGGCATGCGCAGCGGCTTCGCGTCACGGCGAATTCCGCACTTAGGGCGCCACTTATCAACGGCCGAACTGCGCGTGTAGGTGAAGTCCGTGGTAATCCACATGGGATTCGTTTCGCCGCCCACAACCAGGATATTGATATCGTCCGGTGAGTGCCGCGGCGCGATAAGCGCATCTTTCGGCTGCTTGGCCATCGATGCAAAGGGTTCCACGCCCTGCTCCGCTAATCGCTTCGCAAAGCCAGCTTGCTGCCCCTCCCAATAGTGCCCTGCCGGAACTTTGGAGTTTTCCACGATCCATTTGCAGGCTTCCTGCTTGGTTTGAAAGCCTTCAGCACGCAAACCTTTAGCCACGAGCGGATCGACCACAAATGTGACGCTAGGCCCCATCGCACCAAAGGTGGATATTACGTGAGCCATCTCCTTCGCCGGCCCAATACCGAAATTCAACACGTTCCATCCACGGAAGATGCTGACCACGCTTTCGTTGGCCCTGAAGCCCTTCTGAACGTGAAAAGGTTCAAAGACACTTACCTCTTCGTTTTCGCCGAAGCACATATTGTTGTAATTCAAGTTATGGCCCAGCGAAGCCATGAAGGTCTCACCCGCGCGGGCATCGCCGAAATTGATGGACATAAGCGTCCATGCTCTGCCGATTACGGAGTTCGCAAAATTGAAGGGACTCAACGCAGCGGTGCCGCAATTCATATCGATCTCATTGCGAATTGGCCCGTTGACAACCACCATGCGCCCAAATGAAGTTGTCGAGCTCGGCAAGGAGGGTTCCTGCGCCGCTGCGATGGCGAGGATGACGGGAAGATGTTCCGGCCGCGCCCCGGCCATCACCGCGATGGCAGCCACTTTTTCAACCGTATATTCGTATTTTTCCTGCTGTGGCGTGATCAGCATGCGGCCCACGATCTCATCCGGAGCATGGTCTGTTCCGGTGAGCATCTCGGCTACGCGATCTTCCGTGGGAAGTACGATCGGCAGGCCGTCGGTCCAGCCATTCTCGACGAATTGCCGGTAGATTTCTTCGCTCGTACCCGACGCGACCAGCCGCGGGCGATGCGGCTTTCTCACGATCGTGGGGTGCTTTTCCTCTTCCGTCACCGGTTGCGTGAGGGCGCCGATCACTTCCTGCATCAGCGGCCTTGCAGTGAGGGGGTTGTTTCCTTCGATGTAGTCGCGCAGTACGGCTCGCGACATGCCCACCACCGGGTACGGCGGATAGCAAAACCGCGGACGCATGCCGCGCTCCCGCGCATCACGTTCCACAAAGCCAGCGAACCGCGCAGTCACCATGGGAGCAGTGGGAATGCCATACTCATCTTCAAGCGTTCTGCTGTAGTCGGCGACACTCGCCGAACAGCCCTCTCAACCACCAACACCCAGAATCGCTGCGTCCGCGCCCTCTGACTTCATCTCTGCCCAGAGTTCCGGATCGTCAGTAAACATGGTGCCGCGCTTGTGCCGCAGCACGGTTTTCACGCTGGGCATGTTCTTTTGGAACCAGTCTTGCATCTCCGTCATGAACTCAAAGCTGCCGGCAAAGCCTGTTTCGACCAGATAAACGGTCTTGCCATCGAGCCCGTCCAATCGTGGCGCAAGCGACGCTGGCTTCAGCTCGCTCGTTGGCTGTGTAAATGGATCCAAAATATCGCGGGGATTGGATTGCGCGTCCAGCCGGCGTCCGAAGATGCCGGTAGGCTGCCCGTGAGGATCGAGAACCGTCAATCGCCCATTCTGTTCCATGGAAGTCCTCCTCGAGATTGGTTATCGCTAAATTCACGCTGCAAAAGCTGACTTCTCGCAATAGCGATCAAAAGCTGCCGTCACTATTTCGCTTTCGCTGCTTCGATTGCCTGCTTAAAAATCGGATTGGAAGTCAAAAACGGAATCGCCGCGGCTCGCGTCTGGTTGATCGCCTCATCGGGAAACGACGCCACCATCGCCTCCATCCGCTCCGCCACGCCTTCCTTGAATTCGCGATGCGTAAAGATGTAAAGATCGTTGCGCTCGATGCCGTGCAGCACGCGTTCTCCACACTCCTCAATACTCATCCAGGGGGGAGGACCGGATGGCTGGGCTGCCGCCATCTGCTGCCGCCGCTGCTCTTCGTATGCCGCGAGACCGCTATCCTTCTTATATTTTTCCGGGCGAAGCTTGGCGCCTTCCCCGATATTGGTCAACACCGGTCCCGGACAAAACGCCGACACGCCGATGTTATCCCCTGCGAGCTCGCTACGCAGCGTCTCGGATAATGCAATGACTGCTGCTTTAGCCGTGTTGTAAATCGAGCAATTCGGAACCACGATCACGCCGGCCATAGACGCCGTGCTGACGATGTGCCCGCCTTCTCCGTGT
>JAJXXG010000222.1 GCA_021781255.1 Acidobacteriota bacterium | reverse complement strand
CACGATGGCAACCAGAAGCCCCTGCCAGTGAAATGCCGCAATCTCGGCCGTCGTTGGATTGCGCCAGTGCGCCACGCCCGCGCCGCCCAGCAGATTCACCGGATACCAGATGCTGTGCTGCGCAATCAGCCCGTACAGCAGCGCCGGCAGAATCATCGCGATCCCTCCCGCGATGCCTCCCTGGATGCCGCTGATCACCGGATAGGTCTCGATCGGCAGGCGCGCGCGGTGCTCCGGGCTCAGTTGAATCCGTTCCACCAGCACCCGCGATGTCGCTACGGAAGGCATCTCTGCCGCCACCGGAACCTCTTCATGCTGCTCCTGCGGCAGCACCTGGCGAAACCAGCCGATGCAGCCGGCCAGCATCAGCGCCCCGCCCAGGATGCTGATGCCCGCATCCGTCACCAGCCCTGCTGCCGCCAGCGTGCACCCGAAGGCCAGCACAATCGGCCATGCCGTCGGCGCCGGCAAATGTATCGTCCCGCCGGCTCCGTGTCGCTTCGCGTCTTGCGCCGTCTCCGTCACGTCCTTCACCTTCCTGCGATGTACACAACCGTAAACACCACCACCCACACCGCATCCACAAAATGCCAATACAGCGACAGCACCTGGATGCGCTCTGCGTGCCTCTGCTTCACCCGGCCCAGTAGCGTTAAAACCATCACCACGCCCAGCGCCGCCATGCCCACCACCACGTGCGTTGCATGCAGCCCCACCAGCGAGTAGAACGTCGTGCCAAATAGATTGGTCCGGATCGTCAGGTGCTCGTGCACGATCAGCCGCGTCCACTCCTCGGCCGTTCCGGCAAGAAAAACCATCCCCAGCAGCATCGTCAGCGCCCACCACGCGCCGAACCCCCGCATCCGCCCATGCTCGATCGCCCGCTCCGCCAGCCAGATCGTCACGCTGCTTGACAGCAGGCAGACCGTGTTGAAGATCGGAACCGTCAGAATCGCCGGCGTCGGACCGGTCAGGCTGCGCCCGATGTAATACACGTAGGCGACCACGAAGATCGTAAAGATGGCCGACTCGCCCACAATCAGCGACAGCATCCCGATCCGCCCCCGCGAAGGCAGGCGCCACTCTTCATCGGCAAATATCGGTACAGTGCTCATCGTTCGTACTTCCAGTCCGGATCGTTCGGGTGCTTCAGATCCCACAGCGGCCGGCGGCTCCGCACCACCGGATCGATGGCAAAGTTATACGACGGCGGCGGAGAAGCCGTCGCCCACTCCAGCGTCCACGCATCCCACGGATCGTTTCCTGCCTCCTTGCCGTGCGCGTAGGAGGCCACCAGGTTCCACACAAAGATCAGCACCGCAATCGCCTGGACGAACCCGCCTGCCGATACCACCATGTTCAGCGTGTTCCATCCCCGGTCCGGCTCGTAGGTGAAGATCGATCGCGGCATGCCCAGCAGCCCCGTAAAATGCATGGTGTCGAAGGTTATGTGGAAGCCGATCAGAAACAGCCAGAAGTGCCACTTGCCCAGACGCTCGCTCAGCATCCTGCCCGTCACCTTCGGATACCAGTAGTAGATCCCCGCAAAGATGCAGAAAACGATCGCTCCCACCAGCACGTAGTGGAAATGCGCGATCACAAAATACGAGTTGTGCAGTTGCCAGTCCCACGGTGCCACCGACAACATGATGCCCGTCAGCCCTGCCGCCAGAAACTGCAGCACAAACGCCGTGCAGAAGAGCATCGGCGTGGCAAACCGGATCTTCCCGCCCCACATCGTCGCCAGCCAGTTGAAGATCTTGATGCCCGTCGGAATCCCCACCAGCATCGTCGATAGCGCAAAAAACGCATTGCCCACCGACGTCATCCCGACCGTGAACATGTGATGCGCCCACACCGACAGGCTCACAAATGCGATGCCCACTGACGCCGAGACCATGGCCGGGTAGCCGAAGATCGCCTTGCGCGAAAACACCGGAATGATCTCGTTCGCAATCCCGAACGCCGGCAGCACCAGCACGTAAACCTCCGGATGCCCGAAGATCCAGAAGAAGTGCATCCACACCACCGCCGACCCGCCCGCCTGCGTGTCGAAGAAGTGGCCGCCCAGATAGCGGTCGATCAGAAGCATCACCTGCGCTGCCGTCAGCGGTGTAATCGTCACCAGCGTCAGCCCGCTCACCACCAGCATCAGCCAGGGAAACAGCGGCATCCGGAAAAGCGTCATCCCGCGGCAGCGCATCGACAGCGTGGTCGCGATAATGTTGATGGCCGTCCCCAGCGTCCCGAATCCGCTGATGATCAGCGCCAGCGCCCAATAGTCGGTGGCATGTCCGGGAGAAAACGCCCTTGCCGTCAGCGGTGCGTACGCAAACCAGCCCACGTCCGGCGCGCTCCCCATCCCGTACAGCCCAAAGCCCCCGATAAAACTGTAGTAAAGCAGCAGTCCCCCGAATGCCGTCAGCCAGAAGCTGAATGCGTTCAGCCGCGGAAACGCCATGTCCCGCGCCCCAATCATCAGCGGAACCAGATAATTGGCAAACCCGAACAGAATCGGCATTCCCACCAGGAACACCATCGTCGTCCCGTGCATCGTGAACAGCTCGTTGTACGTCTCCGGGCCCAGAAAATGATTGTGCGGAACCGCCAGTTGGATGCGGATCGCCAGCGCCTCCACTCCTCCCACCACAAGAAAGAAGAGCGAGTACGCCACGTACAGGATGCCGAGCTTCTTATGATCGACCGTCACCACCCAGCCGTGCAGCCACTCCAGCAGCGCCGCGCCGCGCGGCAGTGTCGCCTCCGTTGAGCCGGAAATCCCTATTGTCTGGTCCGCCATGGTTTCCTCTGCTCCAGCCCTTTCCTCGATTGCGGTGCGTCTCTTTAGTGCAGCGTCGATAAATACGCCACAACCTCGTTGATCTCCCCATCGCTCAGTTGCATCGCCGGCATCAGCGCCCCCGGCTTCAGCGTCGCCGGGTCCTTGATCCACTCCCGCAGATTCTCCGGCGTGTTGGCCGCCGCGCCTGCGGCAATCGTCGCCCGGCTCATCAGGTGCGTCAGGTCCGGCCCGAACGTCCCCTTCGCTCCCGTGCCCACGATCGTGTGGCAGTTCGCGCACGCCTCGCTGTCAAACACCTGCCGCCCCGCCGCAACCGCTGCGTCCTGTTCCCCGGGCCCCTGTTCGCTCTTCACCCACGCGGCAAACTGCTGCGGCGTATCCACATACACCCGGATCAGCATCTTCGCATGCTCCACGCCGCAGAACTGCGCGCATTGCCCCACATACAAACCCGGCTGCCTGGGGTCGATCCACATCTCGTTGGGATGATTCGGAATCAGATCCGTCTTGCCCGCCAGTTGCGGCACCCAGAAGCTGTGATCCACGTCCGCCGACAGCAGCCGCAGATACGTCGGCTCCGGCTGCTGCGCCGTGCTCACAGGAACATGCAGCTCGTTGGCCGTCACGATGTTCAGCTTCGGGTAGCGGAACTCCCACCAGAACTGGTGCCCGATCACCGTCACATCCAGCGCCGATTCCGGCTTCGGCTCATCCTGAACCGCGAAGATAATCCGCGCCGTGGTCAGAAATAGAACCACCACGATCAGCACCGGGATCACGGTCCACGCCAGCTCCACCTGTAGGCTGCCGTACACCTGCGCCGGCTCGTGCTCATCGTCGCCCTCGCGCGCGCGGAAGCGGATGATCACATAAACCAGCAGACCGCCCACCACCGCGAACATGCCGCCCGTAATCAGCAGCACAAAGTGCGATAGGTTCAGAATCTCCTGCGCCGGCGTCGAAACCGGAGAAAAGATGCTGGGAATCGATTGCGAACTCGCCGCGGCCGCCGGCAACGCTAAAAATATAAACGGGAAAATCCGCCTGCCATGGCATCGGTTTGAGGATTGACTCCACGCCATTTGCGAAATCCCTTTCTATCTGTTCGCGCTGCCGCTGTTAGTCAATGATTGCGTCAATAAAGGTGAATGCGCATCCGGACCCGGAAGCGCCAGGCGATGTTCTCTCCACCCGCCGGCTGGCATGCCCAGGCACTGCGCCGGGAGACTCTCCGCGGGCTGCGGACACATTCCCTTGGCCGGTAGAGAGCGTTCAACGCGGGCAGAACCCCGCGTCACTCTGGAAATACTGTAATCAAAACGCGTTGGAAACAGGGAAAACTCGGCAAACTCCCCGTCCGTCTGCACTGCTTCGCTTGCCGGATGATGCTGAGAGCACACTGCAAACCGCACTCCCCCATCCATAGGATGCACCATCCGCTGCTAACGCACCATGTTGAAGTCTTGATAGATGAAACTTTGAATCACATTGTGGACTTCGGCCGGGCCAGCCCTCAAATCGCCTTTGCCCCGCCGCCTGTTCCCGTGGCTTCACGCGCAATCCTGGCCCGGATTCGCCCCGCCGATCGCCCCGAACGAAATCAATTCGATCTCCCGGGACTCTCCGATCGCCGTCAGCGCCCTGCGCTCCTGCTCCCGCGAGCCGCGTAGCCGCGTGCGCACCCGCGCCAGATCGTCATCGTTGTAGCCCGGATGCGTCACCAGCTCCCAGGTGCCCTCCGGCATCTGCCGCAGCAGCGAGCGCAGCGTCGCGGCATCGAGGCTTCCCGTGCTCGCCATGGCAATGGTGCCGTCCGTCGTGGCAAAGCCCTCGTGCTGCAGGATCGCGCGCCATCGCGGCGCCAGCCGCCGCAATGCCGCAATCTCGGCCGTGCGCTTCAGCGGCGCTCCCGTCGACGCCCGCACCGCCCACTCCGGCTCGAACGGATGCCGTACCGCGCCAATCCCCGCTCTGCGCCCGGCGCGCAGCACCGCCCGCAGCACTGTCGGAAAGATATGGGTATGCTTGTGCGTGTCGATGTGCGTCAAGCGCACCCCGCGGCCTTTCAGCAGCGCCATCTGCGCTCCCGCCTCCGCCTCGATCTCCGCCGCCCGGATGCGCCCCGTGAACAGCCGCGCCAGAAACCCTCCCAGCGTCGCCCGGAACTCCCCCGTCCGCGCATCCACCAGGCTCGGGATCTCTCGCGGCGGAAGCGCCGGCCTGCCGTCCACCAGCACCACGTGGCATCCCACTCCCAGCGAGGGGTGGGCCACGGCCATCTCGATCGCCTCTTCCGTCGCGCCCGCGCGCGCCATCAGCGAAGTGCTCGTCAGCAGCCCCGCCTCGTGTAACTCCATCACTGCCCGGTTCACGCCCGATGTCAGGCCAAAATCGTCGGCGTTCACAATCAGGCGGCTCACAGCATCGAGTGTACCAACCATCGCGGATTCATCCGCCGCATCCTTCCATCGCTGATATCATGGACACAGCCCGTGCTTCGTACGGCCGCAGTGGGCGGTTAGCTCAGTTGGTTAGAGCACTTCCCTTACAAGGAAGGGGTCCGGGGTTCGAGTCCCTGACTGCCCACCACTCTCCTGCTTCCGCCATCTCCCCATCCTCCCGTCCCGCGTTTGCCTCTGCGCCGCTGTCATAGGCGATGATAGGTAAGGTGCGCCCGCCCTGCGCAAGAGGATCAGTGTGTCCCCAGGTACTGAAAAATCCGTGATCGTCGTCGGCGGCGGAGTCGCCGGCATGAGTGCTGCCTGCGCTCTTGCTCAAGCCGGCCTCAACGTGCGCCTGCTCGAGCGCCGCGCCTACCTCGGCGGACGCGCCGGCTCCTATCGTCATCCCGGCGTCGATGAGACCATCGACAACTGCCAGCACGTGCTCTTCGGCTGCTGCACCAATCTGATTGGCTTCTACCGGCGCATCGGAGTCGAGAACAGGATTCATTGGACCCGCTCCATGACCATGATCGAGCCCGGCGGGCGGCGTTCCGTGCTGGGGCCGTCGTGGCTGCCCGCGCCCATGCACGGTCTGCCCAGCCTGCTGGTCGCGCACGCCTTCACGCGCCAGGACAAGATGGCGCTGATGCGCGCCTTTCGCGCCCTCCTGCGGCCGCTTGCGCCGGAGTCGGCAGAGACCTTGGGCGAATGGCTGCGGCAGAACGGACAAACCCAGGGCGCGATCCATCGTTTCTGGCGGCTGGTGATTGCCAGCGCCCTCAATGCCGACATCGACCAGATCGCGCTGCCCTATGCGGCCAAAGTGATCCGCGAGCTCTTTCTGAACTCGGCGCATGCGGGCGCGATGGGCATGAGCACTGTGCCCCTGAGCGAGTTGTATGCCGGTGCCGAGCGATTTTTGCCCGGGAGCGGCGGCGCGGTTGTATTCAACGCCGGCGTGGACAGCGCCGAGTGGGACGACGAGACCGCGCAGTGGACCGTATCTACGCGCTCCGGAGATTTTGCCGCGGATTATCTCCTGCTCGCGCTGCCATTCGAGGCCATGGCGAAGCTCTTGCCGCGGATGCCGCCGGCCGATGGCGCTGAAGCGCTCGCCGGCAAGATCGAGCGCCACGAGCACTGGCCCATCTGCAGCGTGCATCTCTGGTTCGACCGCAAGATTACCGGCCTCGACCACGCCGTCCTGCTCGATCGCACCATCCACTGGATGTATAACAAGAGCCGCTTGCATCCCCGGCGTCAGGGGCAGGGAAGTTACGTCGAGCTCGTCATCAGCGCCTCGCGCGAGTTTGCCACGCTCAACCGTGAAGAGGCGATTGCACTGGCGTTGGCGGAACTCAAAGAATTTTTTCCCGAGGTGTATGAAGCCAGGCTGGAAAAGGCCGCGCTGGTCAAGGAGGTTCGCGCCACCTTCGGCGTTCCGCCCGGAATCGACCGCTTCCGCCCCCAGGCCGGCTCCGCGCCCTGGCCCAACTGCGCCCTCGCCGGCGACTGGATCGCCACCGGCTGGCCCTCCACCATGGAGAGCGCGGCCCGCAGCGGGCATCTGGCGGCGGAAGCGGTGTGTGCGGCCGCCGGGCAGCCGCGGAGCTTTCTCAATGCGGATTTGAAGCCGCGGGGATTGATGCGGTTCCTGTGATCGTTGCTTACGGCCCGGCGTCGGAGATGATCGCGGCGGTCGAGGCGAACCTCCGATAATCTGCAAACGACACAACGTTCTTCGCGCACTTCTGGTTGAACGCCCGGCACATCTGAGCCTCGCCATCCAGCGGAGCGAGAAAGCGCCCAAGGCCGGGGATGGCGACCCCGGCATAGTCGATGATGCTCTGATACGAACTGAACCCTGACTCCGGCGTGATCTCCGTCGCGGTGGTTTGCACACGCATCAACTGGCCGCTCTGCCGGTCGACCCAGATGGTTCCGGATAGGCTGGGGTAGACGGTATTCAGCCTGTAGGAGGAGTTGTTCCTGCTCTTGAACGAAAAACTGAAGACCGCGGCTACCGTTGCACCTACTTTTTCCTCATCTTTCCAGGTGAAGGTTGTCGCGGTCTCCGGGCGGAAGATCGTCCACAATTGCGCGCCGAAGAGCTGGCCTGTAATCAGCCCTCCCGAACCATCCAGGGTGGGTACCGGCTGTCCGTCGATTTTTAAGTTCGAATAGCGGTCGCTTCCGTGAACGAAGGTCGCATCCGCCGTCACCAGGTCATGCGGACGCCCATTGACCCAGCGCCGCGTAGTTTCGCGGCAGATGTAATCGGGCAGGGAGCGCGAGGAGAGCGCAAACCGGCAGGCGCCCGCCAGCAGCCTGTACTCCGGGCCCATGGCGGCGATCTTGGCGCAATATGGCGGCAGCGGTCGGGAGCTCTCGGTAAGGGCCGGCGCAGAGGCGTCTGCGGGTTGCTGCCGGAGCGCAGGAAACGGCAGGTCGGACATCGCCGGCGTCGCATTCACGGTGACGTGCGAAGGACGTTCGAAAGGGTGGCTCGCATCTCCGCCCGCGAAGGCGATGCGCTCTTCCTTGCCGTTGGCGTGCCTCAGATAGATCGCGTACTTGTCGACGCGAAACTGAACCCTGCCGTTCACCCGCCAGTCGAACTTGAAGCCGGGGGTGGCCAGGAAGTGAATATTGTAGTAGCGATCCCTATATTGGATGCTCAGCTCGTAGGC
>JAJXXG010001156.1 GCA_021781255.1 Acidobacteriota bacterium | reverse complement strand
GAAGGCGCGCTCGAGGGCCGACCAATCACGGGGTTGCGTGACGCGAAAACGCGAGAGATTATAGTAGCCTTCCGCGTCGCGGCCTGTGACGGAGACAGGAAACGTGTCACCGGACTTGACGCCTTCGGCGTTCGCGGGGAAGGATGAGCGGGGCAGGACGCCTTCGGTTTTGTAGCCGATGTCGAGAAAGACCTGATCGGCGGAGAGCGAGACGACCGTGCCTTGCAACTGTTTGGTTGCGGCGCGATGCGAGTGGGTGCGCTCGAAGGCTGAGAGCACGTCGGCAAAGGACTCGGCAGGTTCTTCCGCCTCTGTGGGCTGGCCGTCCGGGGCCTGGTCTTCGACGGGCGTGGTGGCGGGTTCCGAAGCGGGCGCAGGCGCAGGTGTTTCCGCGGCTATGGGCTCGGCGCGCTGGGCCCGGTCTTCGGCAGGCGTGGTGGCGGGCTCCGCAACAGGTTCGGGCGCGGTGGAAATGGGTTCAATTGGCGGGACGATTTCGTCGCTCATGGCAGGCACTGATTTATTGTTTCATGATTCAGTGAGGCGCCGGGGGGCGTGCGCGCCGTTATACCCTGAGAACAGACCATGGTGCCAACTTCCCCAAGGCCGCGGCGCGGCATGGAGGCTTTTGCCTCCCGAGACTTCAGACGATACCAACTGGCGCGCGGCGCGGCCGTTCTGGGCTCCGAGGCGCAGGCTGTCGCGGTTGCGTGGCAGGTGTATACCATTACGCATCGCGCCATCGACCTGGGCTACACAGGATTAGCGCTGTTTTTGCCGGGGCTGATTTTTCTTCTTCCGGCTGGCCATGTGGCCGACCGGTTCGACCGGCGGCACGTAATTCTGGCTTGCTACTCGTTGCAGTTGTTTTCGACTGGCGCGCTGGTGCTGCTGGCGCGCGCCAATACGAAAGATATTCTGGCCATTTATACGGTGCTGTTTTTCATCGGCACGGGACGCGCGTTTTCAGGGCCGGCGAGTTCGGCGCTGGTTCCGCACCTTGTGCCCGAGATTCACTTCGTGAATGCGGTGACGTGGGGCGGAGCGACTTTTCAGCTGGCTAACATTACCGGGCCGGCGGTGGGCGGGCTGCTATATATATTTCCGCTCGCGCATTTTGCGCCCCATTCGCGGATGGAAGGCGCGGGAATTGTGTACGTTTTCTCACTTGCGACGCTGGTGTTGTTCCTGGTGCTGGTGAGCACGCTTCACGTACGTCCGGGCCGCATGGAGCATCGCGACATCTCGATCAAGGTGGTGCTGGCCGGCTTTCAATATGTGCGGAGCGCGAAGATTCTGCTGGGATCGCTTTCGCTGGACCTGTTTGTGGTGCTGCTGGGCGGGGCGGTGGCGTTGATGCCGATTTTTGCGCACGATATTCTGCACCAGGGCCCGCGCGGCCTGGGCATGTTGCGGGCGGCGCCGGCAGTGGGCGCGGTGACGATATCACTGATCCTGGCGCGGTTCCCGCTGCGCCGGCGCGCGGGGCTCTGGCAGTTTGTTTGCGTCTCGATCTTCGGCGCGGCCACGGTGGTCTTCGGCCTGTCGCATGCGTTGTGGCTTTCGCTGGCGTCGCTGGCGGTGGCGGGAGCGGCAGACATGGTGAGCGTGATCATTCGCGGCTCGCTGGTACAGCTGGCCACGCCACCGGAGATGCGCGGACGCGTGAGCGCGGTGAACTCGCTGTTTATCGGCGCGTCAAACGAGCTGGGACAGTTTGAAAGCGGGCTTACCGCGCAGTGGTGGGGCGCGGTGCGGGCCACGGTAATCGGCGGAGTGGGCGCACTGGTTGTATCGGGACTGTGGGCCGTGATGTTTCCCAGCCTGCGCAAGGCCGATGAACTGACGGCTGAATCGCTGCGCGGGCAGGAGCCTGAGCACAAGGAGATTCTGTCGGGGCTGTGAGGGTTCTTAGAGCAGAACCAGAATTCACATACCCAAATGGAGAGTATTCAGGGTGGCTTTTACTTCCACCCCAGCGACGAAGACCTGTCGCCGGGGACCCCGGAATGGAAAAAGCCACTCGGCGGGCGTGCCGTTGGGTACAGCTATTCTGGTTCTGCTGTACGCCGTGGCGCTACCGTCTTTTGCCCACTGCGTGAGCTGGCGCTCTGGACAAGCGGTCAGTGCGAGCGGCCACGCGGGCGGGCGGTGCGATTGCGCTCAAAGAGAATGCGCAGGCCGTCAAGGGTAAGCAGGTCGTCTATCTCGTGGATGAAGCGCGAGTCAGCGGCCACCATGCGCGCCAGGCCGCCACTGGCCACGATGCGCGGCTGGTGGCCGAGCTCGGCGATCATGCGCTCAAGGATGCCGTCAACGAGGCCAATGTAGCCGTAGTAAAGGCCGCTCTGCAGGTGGCCGACGGTGTTGGTGGCGATAACCTTGGCAGGGCGTTTGATGTCAACCCGGTAAAGACGGGCGGCGCGGGAGAAGAGCGCATCGGCGCTGAGACCCAGGCCGGGCGCGATGGCTCCGCCAAGATACTCGCCGTGCGCGGAGATTACTTCGAACTTGGTGGCGGTGCCGAAGTCGACGACGATGCAGGGGCCACCGTACTTTTCATAGGCGGCGACGCAATCGGCGATGCGGTCCGCGCCCAGTTCGGTGGGGTTGTCGATGAGCATCTTCATGCCGGTCTTGATGCCCGGCTCAACAAACATGGGCTCGATGTGGAAGTAGGTTTCGCAGACCTGGCGCAGGGTGGAGTCGACCGGCGGCACAACGGAAGCGATGATGATATCGGAAACCTGGCTGGGCGACATGCCGTGCATCTGAAAGAGATTCACAAAAAAAACGCCGTACTCGTCGACGGTCTGGGTGCGGTGCGAGGTGACGCGCCAGTGGGCAGCAAGTCCCGGTTTGTCACCATCGAGGCGGTACAGGCCGAGCGTCGTATTCGTGTTGCCGACATCGAGAGCGAGCAGCATTGAAAGACAGCTCCTAGCTTCCAGCCTCTAGCTCCTAGCTTTTTCGTGCTAAGACTGAGGGATCTAATTCAGTTACGACACAGGCTAGAAGCTAGTGGCTAATGGCTAGCAGCTAGTCTTTAGCGCGGAGGCCGCCGGTCCGCACTATGACCAGACTCGCAGCGGTCTTGACGCGCAAGAAACCATTCTCATCGAGGCCGGCCGTGACGCCAGTGCAGGCTTGCGGGCCATGCACTTCAACGCTGCGGCCGTGAATCCAGGTGGAAGCCTGGTTCACGCGTTCAAGTAACGAGACGGCCGCCGCAGGATCGGCCATTGCGCAGGTTTCACGCTGCAGAGATTTTAGCAGGGCCACGAGTAGCGCCTGGCGCGAGATGGCGCGGCTCGATTTCGACCCTACAGACGAAAACCTGTCCGTGGGGGCCCCGGCTTCCCACCCCACAGACGAAGACCTGTCTGTGGGGGCCCCGGCTTCCCACCCCACAGACGAAGACCTGTCTGTGGGGGCCCCGGCTTCGAGGTCGAGGGACGTGGCGGGCGTAGCGAGATTCGGCGGAAACTCGCGTTGATGCACGTTGATGCCGATGCCGACCACCGCGTGGGGCAGCCTTTGGGATTGAATTTTTGCCTCAACGAGGATGCCGCCAGCCTTGCGCGGGCCGATGAGGAGATCGTTGGGCCAGCGCAGGTCGGCGGCGAGGCCGGAGACAGCACGGATAGCATCGGCGGCGGCGAGGCCCGCGGCCAATGGCAAGAGCGACAGGCGCGCGGCGGGAATTTGCGGGCGCAGAAGAACGCTGACGTAGAGCCCCTCGCCGGCGGCGGAGATCCAGCCGTGATCGCCGCGCCCGCGGCCGGCGGTTTGTTCATCGGCGAGATAAACGGAGCCGTGCGGGGCGGCGCTACGCGCGGCAGCGACAGCGTCGGCATTTGTTGAGCTGGTAATGGGGGAGAAATGCAGATTGCCGGCAAAGAGCGTGCCGGAGAGTTCGGATTCGAGGGCGGCTAGATCGTACATTGTGATCTTTGAACGCGTGAATCTGTTTGTTGCGGATTGAGCTTTGCGCTATCCCACCCCAGGCACAAAAACCAAAACGCGCAGAAATCTAACCCGGCTCAGCGGCGATGGACATAGAGATGTCGGCGGCCTTCGCAGAGTGGGTGAGCGCGCCCACGCTGATGAAGTCCACACCCGTCTCGGCATAGGCGCGGATGTTTTCGAGCACGATTCCGCCGGAGGCTTCAGTGGGGATCGAGCGGGTGGTCTCTTTTTTGATGCGCTCGACCGATATGCGCACTTCGGCAGGCGACATGTTGTCGAGGAGGATGGCTTCAGCGCCATGGGCGAGGGCTTCTTCAAGCTCCTGCGCGGTGCGCACCTCAACCTGCACCCGCAGGCCCGGCTTGCGTTCGGCGAGTGCGCGCTTGAGGACTGCCGGAATGCCGCCGCCGAGGGAGATGTGATTGTTCTTGATGAGAATGCCGGAGGCGAGATCCATGCGGTGATTGGTTCCCCCGCCGCAGAGCACCGCGTATTTTTCAAGCGCTCTCATGCCGGGAATGGTCTTGCGCGTGTCAAGCACGCGGGCGCGGGTGCCCTCAATGGCGTCGGAGTATTTACGCGTGAGCGTGGCGATGCCGCTGAGGTGCTGGAGGAGATTGAGAATGACGCGCTCGCAACTGAGGAGCACACTGGCATTGTGGCGGATGACGGCCAGCACATGGCCTGCGTGCGCGCGTACGCCGTCGAAGATTTCGGGGTGACTGACGACCTCAAAGGGAGTTTGCGCCTGGGGGTACGGGTCGAGGCGGGCAAAAATTTCGAAGAAGCGCGGAATGGCGCCGAGGCCGGCGACGACCAGCTCCTGGCGGGCAAGGATGGAGGCCGAGGCGCGCAGATTGGGATCGATGGTGAGGCTGGTGGTGGCGTCGCAGGCGGCCTGGTCTTCGGCGAGGGCCTGCTCCAGCAATGCGTCGATGTGTTGGGTCTTCCAGTCCATGGTTTTCCCTTCGGGAAAACAGCTATTAGCTCTTAGCCATTAGCTTGTTCGTGCGGGGCCAAGTGTTTCAACTTTCCGGCAGAGCTTTGAGCGCGGCTTGGGCTTTTTCGAGCAGCAGGCGGGTTTCCGCTTCCTGCTTCTTGAGGCCTTCGACCACGTGCGCGGGAGCCTTCGAGAGAAAGCTTTCATTGCCCAGTTGGCGCTCGGCTGCTGTCAAGCCTTTTTCGTACCTGGCGATGTCTTTTGTCAATCGTTCGCGTTCGGCGGCAGAATCGACCATGTGCGTAGAATCAACCCCTTCAAATTGCCATTCATATTGCACTCCGCCAGCTATATACCGGAAAGCGTTCCCCTCTATCGGTTCATCGGAAAACCTAATCCCGTTTACTCGGGCTAAACGTAAAATTAGGGGAACGTTCCTTTCAAGGACAGACCGAACATTTTGTCTGGCGTGAAGGACGATTCGGACTGCAAGCTTCTCCGGAATTTGCCTTTCCTTTCGGGCGAAGCGCACGCCGCCGATCAGTTCTTGTAGATACTTCATGTCCTTTGCTGTTCCCGAGAGAATCGGGCTTACGCTGGGATCATCACTAGCTACGGGATAGTTCGTAAGCGCGACCGACTTTGCCGGAGGGTTGCCGTCATATACGGCGTGCCAGAGTTCTTCGGTGATGAATGGCATGAACGGCGAGAGAAGCCGCAGTGCTGACTCAAAAACGCTGACCAGCGTCGTGAGTGCAGCTTTTGTCCCAGACAGGCGGGCATCGCGCTGACTTGCTGACTCGCCGGCTTGCTGATTCGCTTCAAAGTCCAACCGCAGCTTGACGATTTCGAGATACCAGTCGCAAAAGCTGCCCCAGAAAAACTGGTAAATCGTGTTGGCTGCGTCGTCGAAGCGGTAGTTTTCGAGAGCCTCGTTCACCTTGGCCGCCGTCGCGTGCGACTCAGCAACGATCCAGCGGGCTTCGAGCGGAGCATCGGCGGCGACGGTGGGCATTTGACCGAGAACTTTGGAGTCTACTTTGATTCCGGCTTCGGCGGCTCGGTCCACGTTCATGAAGATGAAGCGGGCGGCGTTCCAGATTTTGTTGGCGAAGGCGCGGTAGCCTTCGGTGCGGGCCACGTTGAAGGCGATGTCTGTGCCGGGCGAGGCCATGGAAGCGAGCGTGAATCTGACCGCATCTGTCCCGTATTGCTTGACGATCTCGATGGGGTCGATGACGTTGCCCTTGGTCTTGGACATCTTTTCGCGATTGGCGTCGCGAACGAGGGCGTGGATGTAAACCTCTTTGAAGGGAACGGATTCGGCGAGCGGGCGCGGAGAGCCGTCGGGCATGGGCACATCGCCGGCGAACCAGCAGCCGAGCATGATCATGCGCGCGACCCAGAAGAAGAGAATGTCGAAGCCGGTGACGAGGAGCGAGGTGGGGTAGAAGGCGTCGAAATCGGCGCGTGTTTCAGGGGTGAGGTTCGGCCAGCCGAAGACGGAGACGGGCAGCAGACCCGACGAGAACCAGGTGTCGAGGACATCGGTTTCCTGGGTGATTTGATCCGATCCGCAGTGGGCGCAGGCCGCCGGATCGCCTGTTGAGCCCGGTGCGGGCACCGTGATCTTGCGGCACGTGGCGCAGTGCCAGGCGGGGATGCGATGGCCCCACCAGAGCTGGCGCGAGATGCACCAGTCGTGGATGTTCGTCATCCACTCGAGATAGATCTTCTCGTAGTTCTCCGGCGTGAAGCGGATGGCCTTGTTGCCATTGGCATCGGGCTTGACGGCGGCGATGGCTTTTTCGGCCAGCGGCTGAATCTTGAGGAACCATTGCGTGGAGAGGCGCGGCTCGACGACGGTTTTGCAGCGGTCGCAATGGCCCACGTTGTTGGTGTAATCCTTTACGGCGGCGAGGAGGCCCTGCTCTTCAAGGTCGGCGACGATTTTTTTACGAGCCACATAGCGATCAAGTCCTGCGTAGGCGCCGCCGTTTTCATTGATGTGGGCGCGGTCGTCCATCACGTTGATGGACGGAAGATGATGGCGCTCGCCGAGGGCGAAGTCGTTGGGATCGTGCGCGGGCGTGACCTTGACGGCGCCGGTGCCGAAGTCGCGGCTGACCCACTCGTCGAGGACGATGGGGATTTCGCGGCTGACTAAAGGCAGGCGCAGCTTTTTGCCGTGGAGATGGAGGTAGCGTTCGTCCTCGGGATGAATGGCGACGGCGGTGTCGCCGAGCATGGTTTCAGGGCGCGTGGTTGCTACGGTGATAAATTCGCCGGAGTCTTTTCCGTCCGCGCCAAGCACGGGGTAGCGAATCTCCCAGAGATGGCCTTTTTGCTCGGCGTGGACGACCTCAAGATCGCTGATGGCGGTTTGGCAGCGCGGGCACCAGTTGACGATGTAGGCACCGCGATAGATAAGGCCCTGCTCGTAAAGGCGGACGAAGGCTTCGCGCACGGCAAGCGAGAGGCGCTCGTCCATGGTGAAGTACTCGCGGCTCCAGTCGACGGAGACGCCGAGGCGCTTCATCTGCTCGAGAATGGCGCCGCCGTAGTGACGCCGCCACTGCCAAACGCGCTCGACGAAGGCTTCGCGGCCGAGTTTTTGCCGAGAGCTTCCTTCGCTGGCGAGCTGGCGCTCGACCATCATCTGCGTGGCGATGCCGGCGTGGTCGGTACCGGGCAGCCATAGCGCGCGGCGGCCGCTCATGCGCCGCCAGCGCGTGAGGATGTCCATCTCAGTCTGGTTGAGCATGTGGCCCATGTGCAGGCGGCCGGTGACGTTGGGCGGGGGCAGAAGGATGGTAAAGGGCCGGCCGCCCGGGCGCTGGTTTTGGAGGGATGGGTCGGGCGCAGGTTGCGTGAAGAGATTTTCGCGGACCCAGTAACCGGCCCAGTGATCTTCAATGGCGGTGGGGTCGTAGGCTTTGGGCAGGTCGTGAGGCATGGCTCGCTTGAAAGTCGCTGGAGTGTGCGCAAAACCCCTTTGCGGAAAGGGTTTTCGCGCGAGGGGACTACTTCTCA
>JAJXXG010000786.1 GCA_021781255.1 Acidobacteriota bacterium | reverse complement strand
AGATCTGGCACGAAGTCGGCAAACGCAACCTGCCCACCCACCTCGACGGCGCACGCGTCTTCAATGCCGCGACTCATCTCGGCCTCGACGTCCGCACGCTCACCGCCGGCTTCGATACCATCATGTTCTGCCTCTCCAAGGGTCTCTGCGCACCCGTCGGCTCCATGCTCGTCGGCTCCCGCGCGCTCATCGCCGAGGCGCGCATCTACCGCAAAGCCCTCGGCGGCGGCATGCGGCAGGCGGGCGTGCTGGCCGCCGCCGGACTCATCGCCCTCGAGCAGATGCCTGCGCGCCTGCACGAGGACCACGCCAACGCCCGACTGCTCGCGGAAGTCCTCGGCAACCTTGAGGGCGTCTCCATCGATCCCGACACGGTCGAGACCAACATCGTCATCTTCCGCCTGACCGGCGGCGTAACAGCAGCCGATCTCGTCGCCCGACTCAAAGCCCGCGGCGTGCTCGTCAGCGCCGTCGCGCCGGATGCCGTTCGCCTCGTCACGCACAACGACGTCGATCGTGCCGCCTGCGTCACTGCCGGAGAAGCACTGACCGAAGAGATGGAATCGCTCATCCGCCAATAGGTTCAATCTGCACCCATGCCAAAAAACAGAAAGCGGGGCGCAAGCCCCGCTTTCATCTGCTTTCGACTGCAATCCCAAATCTAGCTGATCTCAATCACGTCTGACGACTTGGCCGCGGCGGCCTCCGCGCGTTCCATCAGCTTCTGCGCTGCGTTGTAGAACTCCGTCGCCTGCGGGCTCTTGGGTCCCGCCAGCGTCACCGGAAGACCGCGATCGCCGCCCTCGCGAATCGCCGGAATCAGCTCAATCGATCCCAGGAACGGAATGCCATACTGCTGCGCCGTGCGCTCCGCTCCGCCCTTGGAGAAGATGTCAATCTGCTGCTGGCAGTGCGGGCAGGTAAAGTGGCTCATATTCTCCACAATGCCCAGCACCTCCACATTCACCTGCGCAAACATCTCCAGCGCCTTGCGCGCATCCTGCAGGCTCACGTCGCTCGGCGTTGACACCACCACCGCGCCCGTAAGCGGCACCGTCTGCACCAGCGAGATCACCACATCGCCCGTTCCCGGCGGCAAGTCCACAATCAGGTAGTCCAGTTCGCCCCACTCCACCTGCTGCAGAAACTGGCGGATGATCTGGTGCAGCATCGGTCCGCGCATCACCAGCGGCTTGTCGCCGGGCGAAATATACCCAATCGAGATCGTCTTGATGCCGTGCGTCTCGTTCGGCTGAATCTGGTTGTCAGCACCCACTCGCGGCTGCTGCGTCGAGCCCATCATCAGCGGCACGTTCGGGCCGTAGATATCGGCATCAATCAGTCCCACGCGCTGGCCCAGCCGCGACAACGCAATCGCCAGGTTCACGGCCACCGTGGTCTTGCCCACTCCGCCCTTGCCGGAACCCACTGCGATGATCTTGGACACGCCGGGCAAAGCCACCGGCGAAGGCATGGCATGCGAATGAGCCATAGTCTCGTTGCTCCTTTTCAAATCTCTGCCGGCCGGTTGTGCCTGCCTCTGTTGCGCGGGGAAGACTGAACCGTTTGTCGCGAGACACAACCCGCAGAAATCGTCCTCTTCATTCTACTCGAGCGGCACAGCAGGCATCGACTGCCGTCCCATAACGCACGCAGGCTCAACGCCAGAAACGCGCGCCAGAATGGCATGTAACCTCTGTACACCTTCCGTGAATGCCGCCGGCCCCGGTTGCAGTATGCAACTGGAAGGAATCTCATACACATGCCCATTCCGTACCGCATCCGTCGTCTCCCACCCGGCGCGCGCAACAATCGTCTGCCGCTTTACCTTCATCCCGCACCACGAGGCAACAATCACCTGCGGGTTACGCGCAACCACTTCCGACGGTGCAACAACCCGGTCCTGCGACTTGCCGCATTCGCGCAGCTCCGGAAAAAGCACCTCGCCGCCTGCTATCTCCATCAGCTCTTCCACCCACGCAATCCCGCTGATCAGCGGATCGTACCATTCCTCAAAGAAGATGCGAGGCCGATACGGAAATCGGCTCGCAGACTCTGCAATCTGCTCCAGTCCAGTCGCCAGCTCATTCACCAGGGCTTCTCCCTGCGCCTCCCTGCCCACCAGCCGCGAAACTGCCAGAATCATCTCCAGAATCTCGCGAATACTCCGCTGGTTGAAGCACATCACAGGCACACCGCACAGAATCAGCTGCCGCGCAATCTCCGCCTGCACATCAGAGAAGGCCAGCACAAGATCCGGCTTCAACCGCAGGATGGCCTTGTAGTCCGCGTCTTGGAAGGTGGATACCCTTGGCTTGCTGCGCACCTCCGGCGGGCGTACTGAAAAGCCGGAAACGCCAACGATTCTCTCCTGCTCGCCCAGCAGGTAAAGCGTCTCTGTCGTCTCATCGGAAAGGCACACGATGCGCCGCGGAAAATCCGCCGACGACCGCGAAAGCAAGCGTGATATTGCCATGGATTTCTGAACGGATCCTGCCTGCAAACCGCTTCCTCGCAGTTCCCTGCTCTTTCCGTGTTCAGGACTGTGCGGCAGGGGCCTTCTCCTGCGTGGCGTTGGCGCGCCGCTCTTCCTTGCGTCGCGCCGCCTCCGCCTCGCGATGCTCTCGCCGGCGCAGCGCGTCGTTATAACGGCGAATCTCGTTCGGCGTCTCCGCCACCACCTGCGGAATCCGCTGCGGACAACCCTCCTTGTCGATGGCGACAAACACCAGGTACGCGCTGGCAACATGCAGTAGAACACCCGTCTGCGGATGCTCCACCCACACCTTCACGCCCACCTCCATCGAGCTGGTAAACGCCCGGTTCACGCTCGACTTCAAAATCAGCAGGTCGCCCACATGCACCGGCTGAATGAAGTCAATGTGATCCATCGCCGCCGTCACCACGTGGCTGCGCGAGTGCCGATAGGCGGCCATCGCTCCCGTCAGATCGATAAAGTGCATCAGCCGGCCGCCCAGCAGATTGCCCAGCGTGTTGGTGTCGTTGGGCAGGATGATCTCTGTCATCTCGGATTGCGTGCTGGCCACCGTGCGCGAAACGGGATTCTCTTCAGCGGATCTCATCGCAGTCATGCTCCATTCCACAGCGCCTCCGCAACCAGCCGCCAGTTACAATAGCCGTAGCGTCTGACGGCTCAACGGAGCGCCTTGTTCAGTTTCGGCAATCCCCGCCAATTACGCAAATCTGGCCTTGGGTAGCCTTTCAGGAAGAGTGGGATGGACAAGCTTGCAGGTTTACGAGAGATTCTCGTGCTGGACCCGAAGAACAGCTTCGCCCGCTATGGCATCGCCATGGAACTGGCTGCCCGCGGCGACATCGAAGGAGCCCTCCGCGAGTTCGACACCCTGCTGGCCAACGACCCCGACTACACCGCCGGCTACTTCATGGCCGCACAGACCCTCGCCAACGCCGCGCGCAGGCCTGAGGCCATTCAGCGCCTCAGGGACGGCATCAGCTGCGCCGCCCGCACCGGCAACCGTCACGCCCTCAGTGAGATGCAGGGAATGCTCGACGAACTGGATCGCTAGCCCCCGCACCCGCCGGTTGACCGGCATTGCACCCCGCAGCATGGAGTAGAATGTTTTGCGCCGTTTTTATCCAGCCCGCGTCTATACTATTGATATGCCAAAGTATTCCATCGTTGTTCCTTTTCACAATGAAGAGGAAAACGTTACAGTCCTTTATGCCCGCCTCAAACAGGTGATGGAGCAGGTAGGCGACAGTTTCGAGCTGGTGCTTGTGGACGATGGCTCCAGTGACCGCACCTACAAACTGCTGGAAGAGATCGCCGCCGTCGACAGCCGCGTGCTCGTCGTCAAGCTCCGCCGCAACTTCGGACAGACCTCCGCACTGGCAGCGGGCTTTGACCACGCCTCCGGCGACTTTATCTTCGCCATGGACGGCGACCTGCAGCACGATCCCAACGAGATTCCGAACTTCATCGAGAAGCTCGAAGAGGGATACGACGTCGTATCCGGCTGGCGCAAAGAGCGCATTGACAACTTCGTCATGCGCCGCATCCCTTCGCGCTGCGCCAACTGGCTCATGGCCAAGCTCTCCGGCGTTGACATCCACGACTTTGGCACCACGTACAAGGCCTATCGCCGCGAAGTCATCACCAACATCCCGCTCTACGGCGAGATGCATCGCTTCATCCCCGCGCTCGCCAGCTGGTACGGCGCGTCCATCTGCGAAATTCCGATCAAGAACGTGAACCGCGAGCGCGGCAAGAGCCACTATGGCATCGGCCGCACCTTCCGCGTCTTCTTCGATCTGCTCACCATCCGCTTCCTGCTCAAGTACATGAGCCGTCCCCTGCACTTCTTTGGCAGCTTTGGCGCGCTCAGCATCCTGGCGGGCAGCTTCCTCTCCGCGCTTCTCCTCGCGATGAAGATCATCCAGCCACATCAGAACGTGATGGACCAGCACGGGCCCATGTTCGTCATTGCCGGTGTGCTCATCGTGGCCGGCATTCAACTTTTGGCTATCGGTCTGCTGGGCGAGTTGCAGGTGCGCCACTACTACACCACGCAGCAGCGCACGCCCTACGCCATTGACCGCCTGGTGCGTCTGCGCACTCCGGAAGAGCCCAGCATGCTCTCCGGCGGCAAAGACAGCTTCTAAGCGGCCGCAAGGCACCTTCGCAGCCCCGTTCGGACCCGTTCCGGACGGGGCTTTGCTTTCCTCTCCGCTGCCTCCTGCCTACCCCTCCCTGTCTTGGCTCTTGCAGCAACGCCGCCAATGGGTGCATGCTGGCCTGTTATGAAAGCGATTCAGATTCAGTCCATCGGCGGACCAGAAGTCCTTAAACTGGTCGATTTGCCCATACCCGAGCCGGGCCCCGGACAGGTGTTGATCCGTGTGGAAGCAGTCGGGGTCAATTTCATTGAGATCTACTTCCGCAAGGGCACCTACAAGGCGACCCTGCCCCTCGTCCCCGGCAGCGAGGCCGCCGGCACCATTGAGGAGCTAGGCCCCGGCGTCACCGGCTTCAAGGCCGGCGACATGGTCGCCTCCGTCGGCGTGCTCGGCAGCTACGCCGAGTACGCGCTGGTGCCCGCCGCGCAGCTCATCAAAGTGCCATCCCGCCTCACGCCCGAGCAGGCCGCCGCGGCCATGCTCCAGGGCATGACAGCACACTATCTCGCCTACTCCACCTATCCCCTCAAGGCCGGCGACACCGCTCTCGTCCATGCCGGCGCCGGCGGTGTCGGCCTCCTGCTCACGCAGATGGCTTCGCGCCTCGGCGCCCGCGTCATCACCACCGTGTCCACGCCCGAGAAAGCGGAGCTCTCGCGCGAAGCCGGCGCCAAAGACGTCATTCTCTACACCCAGCAGGATTTCGAAACCGAGGTCAAGCGCCTCACCGGCGGCAAAGGCGTGGATGTGGTCTACGACTCCGTCGGCAAAACCACCTTCGACAAGAGCCTCAACTGCCTACGTCCGCGCGGTTTGTTCGCGCTCTTCGGAGCATCCAGCGGACCCGTTCCGCTCTTCGACCTCATCCAGCTCAGCAGCAAGGGCTCTCTTTTCATCACCCGGCCCACCCTCTGGCACTACGTCGCCACGCGCTCTGAGCTTGAGTGGCGCGCCGGCAAGGTTCTCGACTGGGCCGTAACCGGCGAGCTCAAACTGCGCACCGAGTTCATGTATCCGCTTGCCCAGGCCGCGCAGGCCCAGATCGACATGGAGTCCCGCCGCACCACCGGCAAGATTCTGCTGGAGCCATAACGCAGCCAGCCAGCTGCGAACCGGCATCCACGGCGTGCGCCGTCCCCGCGCGCCGTCCTCGCGTGCCGTGGATAATCCCGTATCATCAAAGCAAGGGCCTGGGTCAAAAATGTCTCGCATCTCCATCACAGGAAGTGACCGCGTCTTTGTGCTTACCGGCGCAGGCATCAGCGCAGAAAGCGGACTCCCGACATTTCGCGCCGAAGACGGCCTCTGGGCCGGTTACCGCATTGAGGATGTCTGCACCCCCGACGCATGGCAGCGCAATCCCGCCGAGGTCTGGGCCTTCTACTCGGCCCGTCGCGCCGCCGGCGCAAAGGCGCAACCCAATCCCGCGCACTTCGCGCTCGCGCAGCTTGAGCACCAGCTCGGCGACCGCTTCTTCCTCTGCACTCAGAACGTCGACGATCTGCATGAGCGCGCCGGTTCGCGGCGTCTCGTGCACATGCACGGCGAGCTGGCCAAATCCCGCTGCGAGCGCGACTGCGGCCGCCCGCCCGTTTCTGACCACGCCATCTACAGCAGCCTTGCGGAAGTAGGCCGCTGCTCCTGTGGCGGGCGCCTGCGCCCGCACATTGTCTTCTTCGGTGAGATTCCCTTCGAGATGGATCGCATCCAGGCCGAGATCGCGCAATCCACGCTCATGCTCGTCATCGGCACTTCGGGCTCGGTCTATCCCGCGGCGGGCTTCGTCAACTGGGCACGCCAGAAAGGCGCGCGCACCGTCTACATCGGCCCCGAACCTCCGCTCAATGCCTACGCCTTCACCCAGGTTGTCGAGGGCAAGGCTGGAGAAACTCTGCCCGGCCTCTTCTCTGTCGCGTAAAACCCCGCCGCCAAAAACACAAAAGCCGACCGCGCAACTCGCGCGCATCGGCTCCCGGCTTTCTCCGTTCTCTCTTGCGCTGCAGCTTTACAACGCCCCGGCTGTCTCAGGCCGCGTCTTCACTGCCATCGCGGGTCGCTGCGGACGCATCAGCGCAAACCCCGCTCGAAAGATTCCGTACGCCGCCAGTACGCCAAAAGCCATCGAGCCCAACGACGCGCAAACCAACATGATCAAATTCAGCAAATCCGCCATTGCTCCTGCCTCATTCAGCCAACCAAGGTTCGCACTCTACCGTCTTGCAGCTCTTCGGCCAGTCAGGGTCCTCGTCACCGGCCGCAAGAATCATCCCTGCGATTCTCGCAGAAAATCACCGCGCGTTGACCCTCTTTTCTGTTGACCAATAGAATACCCCTAGAGGGTTGCGTTCGGAAACAATCGGTTGCACACTCTGAGATCGCCCACCGCTCCCAATTTGCCTGGCCATGTCCATTACTCACATCTCGGTGCGCGGGGCGCGTCAGCACAACTTACGCGACATCAGTGTGCGCATTCCGCGCAACACCCTCACCGTGGTCACCGGTCTCTCCGGCTCGGGCAAGAGCTCGCTCGCGTTTGACACCATCTACGCCGAGGGCCAGCGCCGCTACGTTGAAACCCTCTCCGCCTACGCCCGCCAGTTCCTCGACCAGATCGAGCGCCCCGACGTCGACTCCATTGAGGGTCTCAGCCCCGCCATCTCCATCGAGCAGAAGACCACCAGCCGCAGCCCACGTTCCACCGTCGGTACTATCACCGAAATCTACGACTACCTGCGCCTCCTCTACGCCTCTGTCGGCACGCCGCACTGCCCAAACTGCGGCCGGCCCATCGCCCGCCAGACCGCGGACCAGATCGTGCAGCGCATCCTGCAGCTCGGCACCGGAGAGCGTGTCACCGTCATGGCTCCCGTTGTGCGCGGCCGCAAGGGCGAGTTCAAAGACCTCCTCGACGAGCTCGACCAGCAGGGCTTCCGCGCCCGCGTCGATGGCGAGCTTCGCGACCTATCTGAGCCCGTCGCGCTCGACAAGCGCAAGAACCACACCATCGAGGCAGTCGTCGATCGCATCCTGCTCAAGCAGACCGCAGAGGATGCCGCCCAGCGATCCGCCCCGTCGCAGGCGCCCGGCAAATCCTCCGTGGAAAAGCGCCTCGACGCCGCCGTCACCAAGGCCCTGCAACTTGCCAACGGCCTCGTCCTCATCACGCTCGCCAACGGCGACGAGCAGTTGTTCTCCTCCTCCATGGCCTGCCCCGACTGCGGCCTCGACGTGCCTCGGCTTGAGCCGCGCAGCTTCTCCTTCAACTCCACGTTCGGCGCATGCCCT
>JAJXXG010000826.1 GCA_021781255.1 Acidobacteriota bacterium | reverse complement strand
ATTCTTCGACTGGCTTGAGATATCCGGCGGGTGTCCAATTGAGGAATTCCTTGGTCCTGGGCAACGCCATTATCTTGTCGAGCAGATCCTGGTCCAAAACTCCAGCGGGCTTGCCGTAATACTGCAAGGCGTACTTGATCACTTCATCGGTGATGTGTTTGTAACGCTCACCAGAAACGACATTCTCCACCGCCTGGGTCCCTACAATCTGCGAGAAAGGGGTGGCCATTACCGGATAGCCAAGCTCCCGGCGCACATGAACCACTTCGTCCAGGATCTCGTCCAGCCGGTGTTCCATTTTTACTTCTTTCAGTTGCCGGGTCAGATTGCTCATCATCCCACCCGGTACTTGATGTTCAAAATGGAACAGATCGTATTCCCTGGGCACTCCGATTGACCGTTTTTCTCGTTCGGCGATCCCCCGGAAATGGGCAGAAACCTTCCCAAGGGCATCGTCGTCGAGGTCCGCGACGTACCCGAGCCGGCGGACATTCTTCAAAATATTTTCCGTGGAAGGCAGCGAAGTGCCATTGGCCAACGGGGCTACGGCCGTATGGACGGTGGTGACCCCGGCCTCGATCGCCTCGAGATAGCACAGAGAAGCCAGACCGGAATTGCAGTGGCCGTGGAACTCAAGAGGGATTCCGTCGCAGTTGCGCTCGACCACGCTGATCAACCTTCTGGTCTTCTCCGGGGTGATAACCCCCGATGCATCCTCGATCATGATGCGATCGGTGCAGTCTTTTGCTGACGCTATGAGTTGGGTTGCCTGCGCCCAATGCTCGTCGGTATGTACCGGGCTTGAAGTGTACATCAGGGAGGTGACCACCTCGGCTCCTTCCGCCTTCGCAATCTGCGCAAAGTAGCGGAACCTGTCGATATTGTCCTGGTAGTCACAAATCCAGAAGCTCTTGATCCCATTGGCAACGTTGCGGCGAATCCAGAGGGAAATGATTTCCCTGGGGGTGCTGAGGTCGAAGGAGGAAAGACTCGCGGTGACGTAAGATCCGCGCAAGCAAGTCCGCGGCATGAGCCGGGACAGAATGCGGATTCTCTCCCAGGGGTTCTCGTCAAGGTTGCGCACCTGCACGGTAAAAGCCTGTGAGCCCACCATTGCCACAGCGCGGTATCCGACCTTGTCCATCGTTTCTGCGATGGGGATGATATGATCCGTCCTCATCGTCAGGCCCCAAAGGCTCTGCTGGGCATCGCGGATGGTCTGATCGACAAACTCGACTCTACGCATGTTGCGGCCGACCTCCTCCGGCGCAGGTTCGCCGTATGACCTGCAGTAGGGCATCTGCCGCCGCCTTGGCGAAGGTAGGACTGTTGATGTCGGAATCGACTTCAATTACCTCGATTTCCGGGTCAAGATGCTTCTTCAGCGCAATGACAAACGCCCGATCTGCGTCCGGATCGTGCAGTGGGCCGCCAGCCACGCTGAGCGACGAGAACCCCCGCAAGGGTATAGCTGCTTTGACACGCCCCTTGTTCTCGTACTGGTTCAGTTTCTTCGCCGCTTCTGTGGCCACGTATTCCATTTCTTCGGCGTTCGTCCTGGCCTGAACCCTGGCAGAATCCTGCAGATACAACTTACGGGCGGCCAGGTTTCTGGAAGTCCACAGAGGATCGTTGCTGTCTTTTCTTTCGGCTGGCCCACAGGCGATCATGTCAAAGCCTCCGGGACAGAAGACATAGGGCAGGGCCAGCCGCGCGGCCACGTCCAGACGGCCGGGTCCGACAGCAGAACGGTTCCCACCCAAAAGATGGTCGCTGAATGCTCCGGGCACCAGGTCAATGAACCCGGCAAAGTGGCCCCGCGGTACGAGTTCCAGTACCGGCTTGTCACCTATACCGGTGGCGTGAAACGAGACAATGTCATACTCACCCTCCAGCACCTCTCGCAGATAATGAGCGCCACGGTCGCAAAAACCGTATTCGGTAATGGCAACGGAAGGCTTTTCTTCCCGGGAAGGAGCGCCGCGGCCTTCTACCATTCCGCAAACGGCATTGGCTCCGTTCATGGCAAGCGATCTGACAAGCGAATTCATGCCCACCGTGTCGACCACGGTGTTCATCACGGTGATGTCTTTGAGCGCGAAATAGCCGGAGAATCCCGCGGCGTGGGCAGGCTGGGCGGTGGCGCCAGAGATGAGCAGTTTGGGTACACCAAACGGCACCGCGCTCATGGCGGTCAGCGTTATTAGAGCTCCGGTCATTCCGGTGATAGCGACTAGTCCTTCAAGCTCACCGGATTCAACCAGGAGGGAAAGCTGCACCCTCAAGCCCTCGGCCATAATCGAAGTCGCCGGCTTCGTGTCGGCCTTCAGGCTTCCTTCTGGCGCCACCATCATCGCCAATTCCTGACACGTGATGTCCGCTTTGAGGGTAGGGACTATAGCGCCGTTACCCACGCTGATGTCGATCAGCAGCGGCTTGTGTCCCCTTTGCTCGATCTGCTCTTTGATGAGCTTTAAGGCCTGCTCCCTCTCGTCCAACATGCCTATGACGGCTATAGCCATATCCCTTGCCTCTGTAGCCCGCAACGTGGGCGAAAGACGGTAGCCCACGGCATAAGCCTTGGGACGAGTGCTCCTGGCCGATATTATTGCCCCTGCGGGGCTCGGAGGCAGACTGCCCTCCTTAAAAATGCTTATACGCAGATTTCCTTCAAGTCCTCCGCGATAATCAGCGCCGGTTCCGTAAGTGCCTGCACTTCCTCCGGACTCCAGCCGGGTGCGATCTCCTTCAACACCAGTCCCTGGCCGGACACATCGACAACGGCTAAGTCCGTGAAGATCTTCTTAACGCAGCCTTTGGCGGTAAGTGGAAAGGTGCACTGGTTGACGATGCGAGGTGCGCCCTCTTTGGTGGTGTGAAGCATCATGGTGAAGACCTGTTTGCTCCCTACCGCCAGGTCCATGGCTCCGCCCATACCGGCCGCCGGCCGCCCAGGTCGGCCCCAGTTGGCGAGGTCGCCGGTTTTGGAGACCTGATACGCTCCCATGACCACCAAGTCGATGCGCCCGCCTCGAATCATGTCGAAGGAGGTTGCGCTATCAAAGAAGAGCATGCCGGCCCGCACGGTGACAGGGGTGTCGGAGGCATCGATCAACTCATAATCCTTTTCTTCATCCGGAGCTGGACCGCCGTAGCCCAAAACTCCATTTTCAGCTTGATAGAAGATGACCCTATCCCCCAGGTCAACCGCTGCGCAGGAGGTGGGCATGCCATACCCCAAGTTGATTACCATGCCGTCGCGAAACTCGGCAGCGATACGGCGCGCCATGGTCGCTTCATCCAAACGTTTCTTCATTGCGCCACCGCCACCACTCGGCTCACATATAAGTGAGGAGTCACAACTGCTTCCGGATCCAGTTCTCCTGCCGGAACGATATGGTCAACTTCAACGATCGTGGTCTTCGCGGCCATGGCCATCACGGGGTTGAAACATCGTGCCGTTCCCCGATAGACCAAGTTGCCCAGAGTGTCGGCCTTGTGTGCCTTGATCAGGGCGAAGTCGGCGGTCAGGGGTAATTCCAGCAAGTACTCCTTGCCGTTTATTACCCTCGTCTCTTTGTCTTTTGCCACCGGGGTGCCAACTCCCGCCGGAGTGTAAAAACCACCGAGACCGCCGGCGCCCGCCCGAATCCTCTCCACCAGGGTTCCCATGGGCACCATTTCGATGTCAACTTTCCCCTCGCGATGCTGAATCTCCAGCGGAGTGGCCGAAGGCAAACCTCCCAAGGTTGGCACGGCCCCGATGAACTTCTTCACTTGAGACCTGGCATACAAAGCTCCAACATCGTGGTACCCTCCGGATTTGTACAACTTTGTCATCTCAAACCCGCGGCCGCCCATGTTGGAGATTATCGTAAGTTCTTTGGCGCCTTGTTCAGCCAAGGCCTCGATCAGATGGACAGGCAGCCCGCCGAAGGACCCAAACCCCCCGATCATGACCGTCGCGCCATCAAAAACATCGGCGACAGCATCATTACAACTCGCAAGAATCTTGTTTGCGGGCATATTTTATCTATGTTTCTCCAAGCAACGATTCTACCCGACCCAGCACGCTGATGCGAAGGCCTCCAAGGCGAACTTCCATGGGGGAATATTCGCAGACGAGCGATCCGGGGGAGGCCCCATTCGTAGCGTTCCCCTCTTAAGGCGTTCGACTCGGTGTCGAGCATTGCCTTGTTGTGCCGGGCCGGTTTTCTGAGTTGCGTTGCTGTGGGCTCACGCCCCATCCGCGAGGCTCTGGCGGTTCCGAGGGGATATGTGGTGCACGGCGGCATGATGGTCGGAGAGCGCATGGACTCGTGCCGACTGATACCGCCGCGGAAACAGCTCAGTATGCAATGGGCTTAATGTTGACCTTCGATCATCGAATTGCATCGTTCCACGCCTCGCAATCGTAAGGCGCAAGCGATTCCGGACGTTCTTCGGCCCCTGGTAAGGGCGACCTCCCAATGGTAAGCCTGACAAAAACCATTGCGCTGATTCTTATGTATATTAGGCGGGCGGGAAAGCTACGCCTTGTCGCAGTTGTGTAGATTCACCCTTGCGCGCCCGAGGCGGGCGCGCAAGGGTGAATCTGGATTGTGATAGACAGTCTGTCAACGGATGAACGCTGCCGCAAGTTATGCCTTGCGGATGCGGAACAGCCTTTCCGCATTGCCGTGGGTGATCTTCTCCATGTCCGCCTCGGGCAGCGTCGCGGTTTGCATAAACGTCGCCGCCTCCACCGACTCCTGATACGGATAATCGATCGCGAACATGATGTGGTCCGCGCCCAGAACCGTATGGTTGTAATTCAGCACGTCGTGCGTATTCATGCCGCTGGTGGTGATCGTGATGTTGTCCTTCACGTACTCGCTCGGCTTCCGCTTCAGGCGGCGACCGCTTTTGCTCTTATACACATCCGCCGGATTATGAAGGTACATCCAGTCGATGCGATAGAGCCAGTAGGGAACGCCTTCGCCCATGTGCCCCAGAACCACCTTCAGGTTCGGGAAGTCGTCGAACACGCCGCTGATGATCATGCGCATCGCGTGCAGCGACGTCTCCGCCTGGAAGCCCCAAATGGCGGCCCAGAGATTGACGTCGGCCTTCAGCATGTCATTCCACGGCTCCGGCATGTTGCGCGGATGGATATAGAGCGGCGTGTCGAGGGCGGTAAGGGCTTCGAAGATGGGGTAGAACTTCTTGTTGTCGAAATATTCCTTGTTGGTGCTGGAATTGACAATCATGCCATTCAGCTCGAGCTTGGTGATGGCTCGGTCAATCTCCTTCGCCGCGCGCGCCGGATCCTGCGGAGCGAAGCTGCCCAGCCCCGCATAGCGATCGGGATGGCGCTTGATGATCTCTGCCAGGTAATCATTCGCTGACGCCGCCAGCGCAGTACCGGCATCGGCATTCAGACATTGCACGCCAGGCGAAGTCAACGACAGCAGATGCATATCCACTCCGGCCTGGTCCATAATGCTGAGCCGCTCCTGCTCAACATCGAGCAGGCGCCGGAGCAGGATGCCGGTATTCAGAAAGTGTCTCCATAACTCGATGTCCGGGTCTGTCCAGGCGGAAGTTTCCGCCTTGCGGAAATATTCCACCTGTTCCGGGCTGGCAAACGCCTCCTCCGTGGCAATCAGCCGATACTTCTTCCTGGGTTGGGGTTGCTCCTCAGCCTGGCTGGTAACAGAGGCCACGCCCCCCAGCGCCGCCGCAGAAAGCGCCAGCGAAGAACCTGCGATAAATTCCCTTCGGTCTATCACCCTGATTTCTCCTCTCTCCTTGAGATTTGATTCCCCCATGCAGAAGCGAGCCTGAACATGAGATTTTGTATGTGAGCAATCTACGCTTACTGGTACGTACCGAACGACCACAGTGCGGCGGGATGCCCGGCCCGCTCCGGGACGGCAACGTACAAGGGCGGAACTCCATAGCGTCCGCCGTAAGCCCCGCTGGCGCCGAGAAAAAAACCCGTCCGTGCGCCCACCGAAGTGTGTATATCGGCAACGTGTTCGTAATGGTCCGGGTCCTTCTGTTGAAACACACTGATGCTGCCGACTCCGCCGATCACATAAATGCGCCTTAGCGCCGCGTCGTAGTAAAGGTCGTCTGTGTCCCCGGCCACCGGCATGCTGGCAACAGTCTTGCCCGTATCGGTATCCAGCACGAAGAGCTCCGGGGGCACGCGGGTGCCCACGAACAGCCGATGGTCTGGTTCATCCAATGCCATGGGAAAGTTGGCTTGGCCCGCGACTTGCCACTTCGAGATCTGATGAGTCTTGCGGTCAATGACCGCGATGATATGATCCGCCTCGGGAATATTGGCAAATATTCGCCCTCCCGATTGTTCTAGCTGAAACGACTCGGCATGGAAGTTGAGCTTGTAAAGTTCTTCCGTTGGTTTGTCCGTAGCCGGATCGATGGTGCCAATCGCTGAGTCGGACCCGTCGCCAAAGCTAATATAGATCTTCTTGCTCATCGGATCATAGCGCATGTTGTCGGCATTTCCGTCCGCGCCGTAGTCGATCACATTGAGTAACTTGTAAGTAGAGCCATCGTAGATCCACACCTTGCCGTTGTCGTCGGATACCAGCAGCTTGTCGAATTCCGGAACGTAAACCGCGGCTTGCGGATCATCCAGCCCAACAATGGAGTGAATGAATTTGTTCTCGCTAAGCTGATAGATTTCGACCGTATTGTTTCCCAGAGCAGTGAGGATGACTCGCTCGTGCTTGGTATCGATAGCGAGGTGGTCCAGTCTGCCGTGGACGTTGGGCATCGGGGCCTCCCAGCTCAGCCGCAGAGGGGCGTCTTGCTCGCTCTGCGGCGGCGCACCACCGCTTGTCGCTGTCGTAAGTGCAGCAAGAATCGCTGCACAGACTGCCGCGAAGACTTTCACCTCGAGACCTCCTATGCGCCGCGGAGGCACTGCCGCCCTCCTCGGCTAATCTGGCTTGGTTAGCGTTATTGGCTTCATGCTGCCGCTCCAACCCAGGGAGACGCAGCGCCGCAAAGCGGCGCTACGCTCGACCCTGCGCGAGAGCACCTAGAACATCAATTTAAGTCCCAATTGAACCAATCGCGAATCTCCCGACCCGAGAATGGGGTTGCCCGTTGCCACATCAGGCGTTGACAGGCCGCCGCCAAAAAGGCCTGGAGCCGCCGGATTCCATGGACCAGTGGAGCCGTAGCCGTTCGGCCCGCCGTAGGGATTGGCGAAAGCTGGGTGATTAAGAATGTTGAAAAACTCGGCATGGAACTCGCCCTTGAACTGCTCCGTGAACTTTATGGTCTTGAAGATGGAGCCGTCCCAGTCATACAGGCCCGGGCCGGGGAACAAGTTACGGCCCATGGTGCCGAAAGTACCGGCTGTGGGAGGAACCAGAACCGAATGGCCTTTGATGTAACAACCATGGGCCGCCAGGGTCGTCGGATCTGGGGCATGGGCCGCACATTGGGTCCAGGCCGTAGATGCGTCGGCGGTAGACATGGCAATGGGTATGTCAGTGACCGGTTGGTAGGTAAAACACGTTTCAGGGCCGCTGCAAAACGGAATCCCTTCAGGCCCGACCTTGAAATCGGCGGGATTGCCGAAGAAATCCCAGCGGTCTGTCAGGTCGCCCGTCCCGCTAATGTTGTCGGTAGTGTCATCTATGGTCCATGGCTGGCCCGTTTCCAGGGTCACGATGGAATTGATCGACCAGCCCTTCAGCAACTGCAAGGGTGCCTCGTGACCGGGAATGGCATAGGTGAGCGACAGCGTGAAACGGTGGCGGAGATCGAAGTCGCTGCTGGCGTAGTCTGCCGTGGGGTTCAAGCTGTCTTGCGGCATCAAAGCGAAGGCGTCGAGCGAACTGACGTCCAGCGCGTGCGAGTAGGTGTACCCAGCCTGGAAATCCAGCCCGTGCAGGTTGTGCTCGGTGAGAGTAACCTGCAGGCCGTTGTAATTGGAA
>JAJXXG010000663.1 GCA_021781255.1 Acidobacteriota bacterium | reverse complement strand
CCTGCAGACGACGATCGCCAAGAACCTGCTGATCATCTGGGACGGCCTGCAGGCACGCCGCTCGAAGCTCGTGCGCGCCCATGTGGAGGCGCAGCGTGGCCGCATCGTGCTCGAACGTCTGCCCGCCTACGCTCCGGAAATGAACCCCGTCGAATGCATCTGGGGTTATCTCAAGCATCACGCCATGCCCAACTACTGCGCCACGAACTTCACCGATCTCGCCCAGCGTGCTCGGAGGAACCTGCGCTCGATGCAGCGACGCGCCACGCTCGTGACTGCATTCTGGAAACAGGCGGAGATGTTTTGATATGGTCACGTACTTACGCAATACTCAATAATGCCTTGAGTGGCTCGATGCTTCCAATCATCCACATCCGTGGACCGTAGTGAAAGAAGCCGAACCGCCCCTTTTCTTGGATCAGCTCGACATCCCGCCTAAGCCAAGCGGGCGCTTGATAGCTCCCTTTTTCAAAGTGATGCTCGTTAAATTGCAAGACGGGAGCCGCTCCATACTCCGCCCGGTGTATAGAACCGCGCACAAAGAAATTCCACGCGAGAGTCTCCAGAAGGTACGGGGTGAGCTTCTTGCTCTTCTTGGCGCCGCAATTAGGGCACGGTAACGCATTGACGATTCCTATTCGACTTGCATCGAGGCGCAATCCCCGGTCAGTAAAGCATTCTGAGCACAGTACTGGTCGAGCTCGCGGCATGAGGCCAATTATTCTTGCCCCGACATATGTGCGGATTGCAAGCCCGCCAGCGATGTCGATCATACGAAGTAGTCGCCGCGACAAATTGGTAGATGACAGGCGGTTCCATAGAGGTTGCGACTTAAGTAACTCCCTTTCGCGATCCTTGGGAGTTTTAGGCTTCGGCGTCTCCGGATTCATGGCAGAGGTGACCATTGCACTATAATGATAATGCTTTCCGGCGAACGGTGCATGTCAAGGTCGTTGCCGCTCGTCTCACGCAGCGCAGCGAGTCTCGTGAACGCTGTCTGTCGCCGCTGTGATCACTGCGTCGCGCTCGGGATTGACCGTGACGACGGTGATCGGAATCCAGTTGCCCGTGTAGCGCACCCAGCGCCGCGGACCTCGTGCCCTTGCTTGCTGGTAGAGCGCATGGCGAGCCCGCAGGACGGCGTGATCCTTGCCGACATGTTGAACACCATTGTATCGACGGTCCAGAAATGGGAGATTGGGGAAAATAGACCGAGCGGGCCATCTCTCAAGCTGCTGAATCTGATTCAGCGAAAGGGAATTCAAGCACTTTCATAAACTTGATGATTCGGCGTCTGCACAGCTCTGAGTTGAAGACAGACGGGCGGCACCCTCCCTTTTTTAGCGCGCGTGCGAAACCTGGCGGTGAAAACAGGCTAATTGTTTAACCCTCATGTTCGAGGAAGGTGAACTTACCCAGGTGGCACGCAGGATTAAGCGAGAATTCCGACGAAGATCATGTGGGCAATGCCTGCTCGGACTACATCTCTGACAGCGCCCCCTCCACCAGTGTCCTCAGAACGATGAACACGTGTTCATTGCGCCGATACATGTCCGCCAGCTCCTTCCAAAGTGGCAGAGCAGTCCGTGTCCACTCTTTATAACAGACCGACGCATTTCCGTGATGACGCTCCATCGTTTGACCCCAGCTCTGGTACTCGGCCTTAAGTTCCGTCTTGATCATCTCTCTCTGTTCGTCAGTCAGCGCCGAATAACGAAGAGCCATTCCGTCACGAATGATCTTGTCGCGAACTTCTTCCGCGATTGGAGATTCCAACAGATGAAAGTAGTTAACGCTTATCAGCTCAGAGAGGAGACGATCTGCGATAGGAGCAGCCACGGAAATGGGCACGCATCGCAGTACGTCCGTAAGCTCGTGGAGGTTCCCCGGCGGAACACCAACACCAGGGACTAGAACTTCAGGGAGTCCAGTCAGCAGCGGTTTGACCGCATTGAAAGCTTTGCGAGCGGCCCGAGCCTCCCGGTCCATAAACGATCCTTGATAGGCATCGTCCCGGTCTAGGTATGCCTGTGCCGATGCACAGTCATCGGCAGACAGCTGGACCAACGGTACCGGACTTTGTTTAAAAACCTGACATTCCTCAAGCGTCCGTGGCGTCACGTTATTTGAAGCCAAACCGGGCACCAGCTCCAAGCCCGCTTCCAGGTAAGCCTCAGCGATAAGTTGCGAACAGAACAGGAGTTCCTGGTCAGGCATGCGGGTACCCGGCCATTTGGAGCCGACCGCCCCAAGCAAGTCGTATCGCTTGCCAACAAACTTTCGTGCCGCAATGGCAGCGCGCTGCCCCAGACTGCTATCATTCTGCCGCAGTAATATCCAATTGTTCGGCGTCTCGATTATTATTCTGCGATAACTGATGACGCGCACCCCACTACCTACAGCCTCGACGAAATCCGTATTGCCTACCCACATCAGTGCGTGACTGTAGGTGCCGCCATCAAATCTCGCGATTAGGGGGCTCTTGCCGGTGCCGCCGTACTCCAGCAGCACATCGCCGTCACGAAGCGCTTCGGCATCAGCGACCCATAAACGGGGGGATTCAATTTCCACGGACAGGCTCACGAAAGGTTCCATCCCCCCGACGTATGCCAAGACAACAGATAGACAGCCCGCGTCATTTACGATTCCACCTGAGTGGCAGCGATACCAAGCCAGTTGACTGCTTTAAAGTAGCCAAGATCACGTTGAATTCCGTCGACCTTCTCGGCGTCTTCAGCAGTCCATATAGGCATGTGAAGGTAGAGAATGTCCGACGAGTAACCAACCTTTCCTTGTTCGGGTCTGTCTGTCGCTATGCCCACCACGGTCCTTGCGCCAGAGCGTCCGCGAACGACGAAACAGCGTAATGCCAGATGCTGGGCCCGGTAGTCTCGGTCTGTGGAGTCGCCACTCACGAATACAAACGCCGTCTCATTCGCCGCGACAACGACGCGCGAGGCGATCCGGGAGCCTTCAGGACCAAGAAATTGCAGGAATGCATCCGCAAGATTGGCGCGATGGGCGCGTGGCTGAAGCGCCATCGCTCCCAATGCAAGCTCATCCTTCGTCACCTGCTTGCTATGCATGTCAAACATCCCATCGGTTAGCAAGTCGTCAACGAAGTATTCAATTAGCCTGTCCCACGCATAAGACGACCGAAGGTCTTCGTCTCTCTCGATGTATTCCGAAGATGCAACCAGTGCCTTCCAGATGCCGTCAGTCACAATAACACGATCCGGGGCCTGCCCATCGTCGCCCTTCAGCCCAAACGTCGGCCCAGCTCGAACGTATAATGCAAGAAGGTCTTCGTAGCCGGCTCCCGAAAAAACCACTCTTATACCTTTATCAAACAGTCCCTCTACCGCCGCCAGGTAGGTAACAAAGTCGGTAATGGTGTCGAGTTCCTGAAACGCCTTGATGACACTCTGTTCTTCAAGGACGTGCACGAATCCGTGCCCAAGGTCGCCCCAGCGTATCGGAACTTCGCCGCGACCGCCGAGAGAAATTGAGAGTCTATGATACTTGCGTTCGTTTTCAGGAGGCAGCGTTATTTCGCGCCCATCGCTCCTTAAAACCCGATTTGATCTATGGAGCCAACGTTCGGCACCCCAAATCTGCTTTGCGGATTCTTCGACGGCCGCTTTATGCCATCGTAACCAGCCGGTCTTGTCGCCTGTGTCCTTGTATTCAATCTCTTTGACCGAGACGATCACTATGTGTGGGCCGCATACGATCAGGCAATCGGATAGCTCCTTGCCGTTCTTGCCGATGGGGGTCGGATGCGTCCAGAGTCTCAGAAAAGCCCGTTGACACAACCACGCAACAAACCGCTCCGATTTTGTTAAACGTGTACTCACATCACACCAGCTCCAGCCGCACCTCTCGGCCCACAACGGCAGCGGCGCGGCGCAGCGTAGTGAGCGTGACGCTGTCGTTATCGGGATCGAGCAGGCGGTCGAGCTGCACGCGGCTGGTCCGCATGCGCTTCGCCATTTCGACTTTCGTCAACTTCTTCGCCTTCATGGCCCGCTCGAGCTGGGATGCCAGGACGCGCTTGATCGCGGTTGTCTGGACATCCTCATAAATGCCTTCCGTCCTGAGGAAGTCGTCGAAACTGCTCCCAAGATGTGGGTTCTTCGGATTTTGCGTCTTGCTCACTGCTTTACCTCCTTCATTCGTTTGCGTGCGATATCGAGAGCGTCCTGCGGCGTCTTTTGGGTCTTCTTGACAAAGCCGTGCAGCAACACCATCTGCCCACCGTGCAGCGTGAATATCACCCGGGCTATGCGCTTCGTCGTCAAGCTGCTGCGAATCTCCCACAGGCCCAACCCGAGCGGGGCGCAAGTCGGTTTTCCCACCGGCCAGCCGTACTCGACGGTAGCAATATCGTTACCTATGATCCGGCGGTCGTCGCGCCGTAGCCCGAGAAGGAAGTCCCGCACCGGCTCGGCACCTTGCTTCGTCCGATAGAAAACGGCCGGGACTTTCTTCTCAAGCCCAGCCAAAATTCATTTCCCTTTCCCATAAAGTATGTACCAAAACTGGTACATAAGTCAAGGATCGCTTTGCATTCCTGAAGCTCGTCGACAATGCTCTATCTCTTGAGGAAGTTGTCACGGTCACTTCCGATGCGAGGATCTTTGTCGCCTTCGGGGCGTTCAGGCTGCCGTAGCTGTTCTAAGGCATCCCAATGTCAACGTGCACGCGGATCATCGTGCCTGACGAGGCCTATGCTGAGACAGCAAGGCAGGTTTTCGAAGGCAATCAGTATGTTGAGGTCGGTGACTATCCGCCCGTCGCTCAATTCAGCGAAGGACGGGTACCACTTCTTCAAATCCGGCTCGAATTCATACACGAGCGTTCTCGGTTTAACACCTCGCGTCCGCAGATGGTCAATAAGTCTCGCAGCTTGAACGCCGGCCGTCGACAGCGCATCGTGGGCGGCATAGTGGCGTTCGATATTCTTGCCTCTAAAAAGAAAGGAGACAAGACAGTCGCGCTGGTGCGATTGCAGCTCGACTATCGGATTTTTCTTCTCGGATAGCCGTGTCAGAAACTTTCGAAGCCACTTGTGCAGCGCCGCGTAAGCGTCTTTGCCGCCCTCTTTTGCAATCGTTGTAACGAAGGGATTCCAGACGACAAGAATATAGGGCCAGACAAACCGAATGAGTTCCTGCAACGGCTCGGCTGCGTTGTGCGAAAGGTCGTGTCGAATGACCTCGACTGGGGCGTCATGCATCACCTGGTCTATCCATTCCGCGGCAACTTCCCTCGGATCAGTGGCGATTTGGAAGCCGAAATCGTTTGGTAACGGGGGAAGCGTTGCAGGGGGCGTGTCGTCCAACGCTTCTGGCAGACCGAATTCCGCAAAGCGCATGCGCGCTTCGGCCCCATAGAATCCCGCTACCGCTGCGGCAAAACGTCGACCGTTGGCAGTTGTGAAGAGCCGCGCCGCCATGACCCGCCCCGAAGGCCTGCCCGGATCATGGCCGATCAGAAGGGGCCAACCGTCGGTGTTTATTTCCTCGATAATCGAGCGGGGATCGAGTGGGACCGGCTCATCTCCGTCGGGGCCTCGATTGTCCGTCCAAATAACGCATCCCTCAATGCGCACGAACGCGCGATGTTGAGAAAGTGCTTGACGCTGTTCTTCGATCCAGGCTCCAGCTTCAGCGTGCTCGGCAATGAGAGATGGCATGTTATCTGTCCTGGAGGGTCGATATGGGTGTTGATGAAGGATAATTCGATCCTGTGCATGCAGGGTTCGTTTGCATTCGTATCGAGAACGAGACGCAAAGCGGGCCCGAGAGGGGGTGGATGTTCAGCCGCTTGTCGGATGCCGGTTGCGCCGAGCTGCGCGCAGGATTGTGAGTTCGGCTTCTATTTCCTCAGGGCTCAGCGCGAATACCCCGGCCTTTGCGACTTCGTCGGCGACCGCAAGGAAAGCCTTGAGGGTCACGGCGCGATCTTTCGCGATGAGGAAATCTACGAAATCCGACACCTGGGCGCGCCGTGCAGGAGGAAGCTCCTTCAGCTTCTCGAGCAACACCGAGTCAAGCTGTGCGTTCACGGGTTCACTCCTGTTCCGTTGGTTCTCGAACGCGGCACCTGTGCGTTTGCCTCGTCAAAAGAATAGCTCCATTTGTGGAACGGTTCCATCCTGCATTTCTCCTTCTTTTCGAGAGATTTTCTGGCGAGTGACCTGACCTTGCGACGGCGTGCTCGGCTGACGTGATTGGGTTTCGATGGAGACAGTCCGGCGCTTTCCCGCCCGCAGCCCATCCAGATAATCCCCCCACGCCTGCATCATCTTCCGCCGATCCGCCAGGCGCTCGGCCCGGTTGTACGCCGCCCGGACCTTGTTCCGCTCCGCGTGTGCGAGCTGCCGCTCGATGATGTCCGGGTGCCAGCCCAGCTCATTCAGGCAGGTGCACGCCATGGCGCGGAAGCCGTGGGCGGTCATTTCGTCGCGGGCATAGCCGAGACGGCGGAGGGCGGCGTTTACGGTGTTCGCGGACATCGGCCGGTCTCGGCTTTGCAAGGACGGGAAGACGTATCGGCTGTTTCGGGCGATGCTGCGGAGTTGCCGGAGCAGGGCGACTGCCTGCGTGGATAGCGGGACGATGTGCCGCTCCCGCATCTTCATGCGCTCGGCCGGGATGCGCCACTCGGCCGCGTTCACGTCGATCTCGCTCCATTCCGCGGCCCGCAGCTCGCTGGGACGAACGAAGACGAGAGGGGACAGCTTCAGGGCGATCGCCGTCGTCGAGTGTCCGACGTAGCCATCGATGCTGCGGAGCAGGGCGCCGATCTTTTGTGGCTCCGTGATGGCGGCGCGATTCTCGACCACCACCGGCGCCAGGGCGCCCCGCAGGTCCGACGTGATGTCGCGGGTGGCCCGGCCTGTCGCGATGGCGTACCGGAAGATCTGGCTGCAGCGCTGCAAGGCTCGGTGTGCGGTCTCGTGCATCCCCCGGGCCTCGATCGGCCGCAGTACGGTCAGGAGCTCAGGCGCGGTGATCTCGGCGATCGGCCGGGAGCCCAGGCGAGGGTAGACGAACGAGTTCAGGATCCACCGGGCCTTGCACATCGTGATCTCGGCCAGCTTCTTGGACTGCAGGGCCAGCCATTCCTCGGCGATCAGCTTGAAGCTGTTCTCAAGGGCGATCTTGTTCGTCCGGCGCTGGACGCTGGGATCGATGCCTCTCGCGACGAGCTGCCGGGCTTGCTCGCGCTGCTCCCGGGCGTACTTCAACGGCACGTCGGGGTAGACCCCGAGGGAAATCCCGCGCTCCTTGCCGCCGAAGTAATACTTGTACCGCCACCAGCGCGAGCCGTTGGGGTTCACCAGCAGATAGAGGCCGCGGTCGTCCGAGACCTTGTACGCCTTCTCTCTGGGCTTGAGGCTTCGAATCTTCGTATCCGACAGCATGGCGCTACTCCTTCGAAACCCGGGGCAACCCGAACTCGCCTGGGACTCACACCGGGATATTCGGGATTCACCCCAGGGGTAACCCGGTCTCGGCCACGGTCCCGAGCACGGACTCACAAAAACCGGGACTCACACTCACCCGCAGTTACCCCCACTCTGGCCGCCATGCGTGTTATCATGCCGGTGGATTGCAGTGGACGGACTGCGCTTCGGAAACCCTACGATTTCCTGGGTTTTAGCGCAATGTTGGGATGAAACGGGACGGGTTGGGAAAGCGGGGTTTGAACCCGCCTGGTGCCCGGGGCCGGACTCGAACCGGCATGGGGTTGCCCCCGAGGGATTTTAAGTCCCTTGCGTCTACCGATTTCGCCACCCGGGCAAGGCAAGGGGCGGCATTGTATCGGATCCAGGCTTCGCCCTTCGCCCAAAAGGGCACGCGGATCAATAGGGATTGGTGCCTATAAGAATTGGATGGATGTCTATGGAGATATCCCGGCAAATTGGCGAGACTTGGTCTTACGGAAATACTCCG
>JAJXXG010000574.1 GCA_021781255.1 Acidobacteriota bacterium | reverse complement strand
CGCGACGCGATACCTGGCACGCACGGCGTCGCTCGCGGAAAGATCGAACCGCTTCTCAATCGCGCCGGTTGTTGCATCCACCAGGACTACATCGTCTGAGAGATTCTCGGCAACCAGCAGCTTCTCTTTGCCCGCATCGCCGATAACCGCAATCGCAGCCGGATACGGCACGCCCCGATTGCTGTCTGCGCCCTCGGGCAACCGCGTCGTGCGTCCTTTGGCAAGTTCCGCCACCGGCAGATGAATCAGCCGCTCCGGCGCGATCTTTCCCTCCGTGAAGCTGTAGACCGCGATGGCGCTGCCGGTGTCGTCATCGTTTTCACCTTTGGGGTCCGACAGCGAGGCCATGCTGGAGTAAATGTGCTTGCCGTCGCGGCTGAAAGCGAGGCCGGAATAGAGCGTCTGCTTGGCATACACGTGCGTGCGCGCATCTGGAAAATCGGCGAGAGCTCCGGTCTCAGTGTCCAGCACCGCGAGCGACTGATCATACTGCGATTCAAAGGTTCCATAACCGGCATTCACCGTCACCACGTAACGGCCATCGGGCGAAATGGCCATCGAGATAGGCAGGCCATTCGTGCGCTGCGGATGCCCTGGAACCTCGCCGATCAACTGCCGGCCGGTTGGCAGATCAATCGTCTGCCTGGGCGTCTGCGCCGCAAGAAAAACCGGCATGAAAAAGACAGCCGCACCCAAAACTGCTGAAAAACAATTCCCCTGCATGATGAAACCTCAGAATGATGCGAGACGCCCGGATGAAAATTCCGTTTCGCGGAACCAAAACATTAGTTACCGCGCTCAACAGGGATTGTACACGCGGATCGTGAGCCTGAATTCAATCGGTCCCTTCGCCAAAAGCCCGCTGAAACAGCATTGCATCCGCTTCCCTGCCTGTTGCTGGCCGGGAATCGGATGCATGTGTACGGCACAATTGCGGCCTACGGATAGATGCCGCGAATTTGCACGGCCTCAGCCACACGGCCGATTCCAAGCATGTTCGCTGCGATCCGCATGGGCACCTTCTTCTCCAGGTGAATCTTGAGCACGTCTTGAAAAGAGGTCTTCATTACGTGATTGAGGCGCTTGTAAATATCCTGCGCCTCCCAGAACAGATGCTGCTCGTCCTGCACCCACTCGAAGTACGACACCGTGACGCCGCCGGCGTTGCACAGAATATCTGGAATCACGAAGATGCCTTTACTCTCGAGAATTCTGTCGGCCGCCGGAGTGAGAGGACCGTTGGCCGCTTCGGCAACAATGCGCGCGCGCACTCGAGACGCATTGTCCGCATGGATGGTGTTCTCAAGGGCCGCGGGCACAAGGATGTCGCATTGCATCGCCAGCAGCTCGTTCGGCGGGATGGGCTCGCTCTCCGGAAATCCGTTCACATGGCCGCAGAGCGCCTTCATCTGGATGAGTTCCGGAATATCCAGGCCATTGCTGTTGTAGACGCAGCCGGTGGAATCGCTTACGGCCACAATCTTCGTGCCTGCCTCGTGCAGCAACTGCGCCGTAACCGAGCCGGCGTTACCGAATCCCTGCACGGCGACAGTGGCGCCCTTCAACTGTATGCGCAGATGCTCGCAGGCGCACTCGATGGTGTTGAAAACGCCACGGCCGGTCGCTTCGTTGCGCCCCAGAGAACCCCCCAGGCTGATAGGCTTGCCCGTAACCACGCCGGGAACCGCATAGCCCTTCATCATGCTGTAGGTGTCCATGATCCAGGCCATGGTTTGTGAATTGGTGTACACGTCAGGCGCGGGAATGTCCTGCTCCGGCCCGATGATCGGCAGAATGGCGCTGGTGTAGCGGCGCGTCATCCGTTCCAGCTCGCCCTGCGACATCTTTTTCGGATCGCAGGTAATGCCGCCCTTGGCTCCGCCGAACGGGATGTTCACAACCGCGCACTTCCACGTCATCCAGGTGGCCAGCGCCTTCACCTCATCCAGAGTTACCTGCGGATGAAAGCGGATGCCACCCTTGGCCGGCCCGCGCACCGAGCTGTGCTGCACCCGGTAACCTACAAAGCGGTGAATACTGCCGTCATCCATACGCACCGGCACGCCCACCGTCAGCATGCGCTCGGGATACTTGATCATCTCGCGCGTATTATTGTCCAACCCCATGGCGTCTGCCGCTGTATCGAAGTTCTCCATGGCAACGTCATAAGCGTTTGCTTGAACTTCCGCTGTTGGCATTCGTTTTTCCTCCTTGACTGGGCCGGCATAGGCTCAGGCTACAGCAGTTCCAGGATTGCTATACCCGGAAGGCAATACACTCGAGTCGACCCGACCCCTAGGAGGGGCGACCTGCCACAAAATCCGGCAGGGCACATTTATCCTGGAACTGCTCTAAACTCGTTTCTGCCTGCCGCGCTGCATTCTGCTCCGGCGTCCGATCCCGTCCATACACCGGAAACAGCCATTTGCGGTACGCCGGCAGATTCCCGTGCGTGGCGTCGTTGTACAACTGCCGCATTTTTCGCGTCACCGCGCCGATGGCTCCATCCCTCACCGGGCGATGATCGACGCGCGTCACTGGCGCCAGGCCTACAGCCGTTCCGGTCAGAAACAACTCATCGCACACATATAGCTCGCTGCGGTCGATGGGCCGTTCCACGATCTCCAACCCCAGCTCGCGTTGCGCCAATTCCATCACTGAATCGCGCGTGATGCCTTCCAGCACGTTCTCGGTCACATCCGGCGTAATCAGCCGGCCTTTGCGCAGCATAAAAAGGTTGCAGGTGGACCCCTCGGTCACATGGCCGCTTTCGTTGAGCAGGATGGCTTCATCGAATCCGCTGCTGCGCGCCTCGTCGCTGGCCAGCGCGCTGTTTACGTAGGCGCCGCAAATCTTGGCGCGCGGAGGGATCATGTTGTCGTCGATCCGCCGCCAGGAGCTGACGCCGGCGTGCAGCCCGTTCTCGCTGTGCAGATACTCGCCGAAGGGCAGCACGACGATGAAGAATGCGTCCTGATCGTCGATGGCGACGCCGATGCGCTCGGCGCACTTATAGGCCAGCGGCCGGATATAGAGATCGGTATGAAGATTGTTGCGCCGCGCCAGCTCGGCGGTGATCTCGCACAACTCTTCGGGCTCGAATGGTACGCTGATGCGCAGAATTCCGCTGTTCTGCTTCCAGCGCTGGTAGTGCTCCATGGGCCTCACGATGAACAGGTCTTTTTGGGCCTCGTTCCAGTAAGCGCGAATCCCTTCGAAGACTCCGGTTCCGTAATGCAGGGCATGCGTCATAATTCCAACGTGCGCCTCGCCCATGGGCATGTACTTCCCGCCGAAATACACAATCAGGTTTGGGTCGGCATCCGCATTCATTTCAGGCCTCCTCGATCGATTCCTTAAACGATTTCCTGCTCAATTCCCTTCCCATCGCCATGGCGCGCACGTCCAGTTCCACCCAGCGCTGGTTCTTCACCAGCCGCTGTAACGCGGCATCGATACTTACCTGCGGCAATGCGCCTGCAATCTCCAGCAGCGCGCCCAGCATCACCATGTTTGCTGCCCGCTTGTCGCCGAGTTCATCGGCCAGTTGCGTGAATGGAGCGGCGAGCACATGCACGCCTTCGCGCGCGCAATCGGCCGGATACTCGTCACCGTTGTAGATGATCCATCCGCCGGAGCGCACGCTCTTTTCGAACTTGCGGAGCGAGGGCTCGTTCATCGCCACCAGCAGATTGGGTGCGGTCACCAGCGGCGAATCGATGGTCTGGCGCGACAGCCGCACATGGCAGTTCGACGTGCCCGAGCGCATCTCCGGCCCATACGAGGGCAACCACGAGACCTCAAGCCCTGCATCGAGACCGGCCTCGGCCAGCATTTCGCCGAGCAGTAAAACGCCTTGCCCGCCAAATCCCGCGATGCGCAACTCGAGATTGACCTCCCTGTCCCGCGCAAGAGCAGCGGTGTTTCCCTCAGGCAGATCCTCTTCGGCAACGCCGAGAATTCGCACAAGATCGCCGAGTGGCGGCGCCGCATCCGGTTCGAGCGGAGCCGCAGCCAGCCGTTCTTTCGTGCGGTCGCGGTAGACTCCCAGCGGGAAAGTCTTCTCCATCACATCACGCACCCAGTGCTGCGCCTCCACAGGAGTAAGTTTCCAGATCGTCGGGCAGGGTGAAAGCACTTCAATGAATGAGAAGCCTAATCCGCGTACCTGGTTTTCCAGGCCACGACGGATAGCACGCGCCGCCTGCGCAATCTGCTTGTTATCGCCCAGGCCCACACGCTCAATGTAGACAGGCGCTTCGAGAGTGCTCAGCAGTTCGCTTACGTGCAGCGGGTAGCCCTCAGTAGCCGGATTACGGCCCATCGGAGTCGTCGTGCTCTTCTGTCCGATCAATGTGGTCGGCGCCGCCTGTCCTCCGGTCATGCTGTAGACGGCGTTGTTGACGAAAATCACGGTGATGCTGTCGCCGCGGTTGGCGGTGTGCAAAATCTCCGCCGACCCGATGGCGGCGAGATCGCCATCGCCCTGGTAGCTGATGACGATACTTCCCGGCCGACTGCGTTTCATGGCGCTGGCCACGGCCGGCGCTCGCCCGTGCGCGGCCGAGACGTTGCCCACATTGAAGTAGTAATACGTGAAGACTCCGCAGCCCACCGGGCCCACCATGATCGTTCTGTCCTGCACGCCCAGATCGTCAATCGCCTTGGCCAGCATCTTGTGTATCTGCCCGTGACCGCAGCCGGGGCAGAAATGCGTCTGATGTTGCAGCTCTTCTTTGCGCTCATAGCGCTCGTAGAAGGTTTTGGCCTTGCCGTGCGAGATTGTGTACCCCTGAATGGATTCGCTAGACATTTGCCATTCGCTCCTCTTCGACAATTCGCCTTGACAGCCCGCCGCACCGTGCCAGTTCATGCACAAATTCGAGCACCGCATTATGCGTTGGAACGTTGCCGCCCAATCGATTCATGAACTCGACCGGTCGCGCGCCGTTGAGCGCCAGCTTTACGTCCTCCAGCATTTGGCCGTTGCTCATCTCCACTACTACAAAAATGCGCGCGCTCTGAGCCAGGCGCTGGAATTGCGCGGTGGGAAATGGATACAGCGTAATGGGCCGCAGCAGGCCCACGTTCAGTCCGCCCGCCCGTGCCTCGGTGGTTACTGCCTTCAAGATGCGGCCTACGATGCCGTAGCCCACCAGCACAATCTCCGCGTCCTCGGCAAACCACTCCTCGGCGCGCGGCTCGCGTTGCTCGGCGATTTTGTACTTGGCTTCCAGGGCAAGAACGTGCTTCTCCAGCTCGTCGAAGTCCAGATGAAGCGATGTGATGAGATTGCTGCGCGACGCCGCTGTCCCGGTCACGGCCCACTCAGGAAGGCGCGGCGCGGTGGCCGCCTGCGGAAACTCCACCGGCTCCATCATCTGGCCGACGAAACCGTCCGCGAGAATCACCACCGGGTTGCGATAGCGGTCGGCCAGATCAAAGGCCAGCGCGGTCAAATCCGCCATCTCCTGCACCGAGTGCGGAGCCAGCACAATGGTGCGATAGTTGCCGTGGCCGCCGCCCTTCACCACCTGGTGATAGTCGCCCTGTTCCGAGCCGAGGTTGCCCAACCCAGGCCCGCCGCGCATAATGTCGGCGATGACGCAGGGCAGCTCCGCTCCAGCCATGTAGCTGATGCCTTCCTGCATCAGGCTGATGCCGGGGCCGCTCGACGCGGTCATGGCTCGCACGCCCGCCGACGCAGCGCCATAGAGCATATTGACGGCCGCCACTTCGCTCTCCGCCTGCACGTAGACGCCGCCCGTTTTCGGCATGAACTCCGCCGCGGCCTCGGCAATCTCGCTGGCTGGCGTAATGGGATATCCGTAAAACGCACGGCACCCGGCCAGAATGGCGCTCTTGACGATCGCTTCGTTGCCCTTCATCAGTTGCTTGCGCATGCGCTCGTATCCTCCGTGGCGGCCTTTGACGGACGCGCTTCAACCTCGTGCGCACTTACCTGCCGGTACACCGTAATCGCCCCCGGCTCGGGGCAAACAATAAAGCAGATGCCGCAGCCCGTGCAGCCGGCGCCGGCATACACCGCCGTGCGGTAGCCGTAGTGATTCAGCCGCTCGCTCATGCCGATCACTTTGGGCGGGCAGGCTTCAATGCAAAGCCCGCAACCCTTACACTCCTGCTCGTCGATGCGCAACTGGCCCCTGTCCGGCTTTCGCTCCGGTTTTCGCTCCAGCTTCTCGGCGTCGGTCATTCCCGTTTCTCCCTCTACGCATACCTTAAACGAGTATCGCTTTCCGCTCCATATAGTGAGAGCGTACGGCAAAATCCTCCAACTCGGCCTGAAAACGCGGATCCGCAATCGCGATCAGCGCTTCGGCCCTTTCGCGCAATGTCTTTCCGTGCAAATAGGCGATTCCGTGCTCCGTCACCACGTAATGTACGTCGGCGCGCGAGGTCACAACGCCTGCGCCCGGCTCCAGCAGAGGCACGATGCGCGACACTGTGCCGCCCCGCGCCGTCGAGGGCAGCGCGATAATCGGTACACCGCCTTTTGACCGCGCCGCGCCGCGAATAAAATCGGTCTGCCCGCCAAACCCGCTGTAGGGCAGCGTTCCCAGCGAGTCGGCGCACACCTGTCCCGTCATATCCACCTGCAGCGCGCCGTTAATGGCCACCATGCGGTCGTTCTGCGCAATCACAAACGGATCGATCGTATACCTGATGGGACGGAACTCGAAACTGGGATTGTCGCGAATGAAATCGAAGAGGCGTTGCGTGCCCAGCACGAACGAAGCCACGGCCTTGCCGCGGTGCAGCGTCTTGCGCTCACCGTTGATGATGCCCGCCTCCATCAAATCGATCACGCCGTCAGGGCACATCTCGGTGTGGATGCCCAGATCCCGCTTGTCGTCAAGGCAATGCAGAACGGCCTCCGCGATCCCGCCAATGCCGGTCTGCAGCGTTGCCCCGTCTGGAATGAGCGATGCCACGTTGCGCGCCGCGCGCATGTGCACATCGGTGAGTGGCTCGGTCGGGTACTCCAGCAGTTGCCGGTCGCTCTCCACAATCGCGGATATCCGGCTCACGTGCACGGCCGTCTCGCCGTGCGTGCGCGGCATCTGCCGGTTCACTTCGGCAATCACGATCGGGGCGCAGCGCACTGCGGTCAGCGTGCAATCCACCGTTGTCCCCAGGCTCACGAATCCGTGCGCATCCGGCGGCGAAACCTGCATCAGAACCACATCAAGCGGCAACGCGCCCGTCTCGAAAAGGCCTTCAATCTCGCTGAGAAAGATGGGTGTGTAGTCGGCCCGGCCTTCGCACACTGCCTGGCGTACGTTCTCGCCCAGGAACAGTCCGCGATGGCGGAAATGTCCTTCGTACTCGGGCCGCGTGTACTCCGCCGGGCCCAGGTTCTTCATGTGCACGATTTCGACGTTGCGTAGCTCGTGGCCTCTCGCCACGAGCGCGTCAATTAGAACAGACGGAGCGCCGCAGCCCGACTGAATCCATACACGGGCGCCCGATGGTACGGCTTCCAGCGCCTGCGCGGCGCTCATGCGCTTGCGCTGGTAATCCTCGCTCCAGGCCATCTCGAGCCGCCTCCGCACATCCACCTCAGGAGGTGCATCGGCGTTGATCGTTCCATCACTGGTAGCGCCTCCGGGAACCGCTCTCGATTCCCTTCAAACCCGCGTTATTTTCCTCTTTGGCAGGGGGCCGCGCTGTGACGGTTGTCACCCTTCTCGCGCACGTTCCAGGCGGAATTCCAGACTGTATTCGCCGTCTATTTCGCAATACCTTGGCAAATAAGCTACTTTGTGCACAACATTTCACTTTTCGCACACATTGTGCCATAGAGCCGCATTTTCTGCGGCCCAATGCACAGAAAATGCGGAGACGCCCATCGAGACACAATCGGCAGGATGGCACTGCGGGGCCTGCGACGGTGAAAACTCAGAGCCTGGGGCTCGCAAAGTTCTTGACCGGCAAATCCGCGACTGCCC
>JAJXXG010000699.1 GCA_021781255.1 Acidobacteriota bacterium | reverse complement strand
TCTTAAGAAAATAGATATACTTAACGTCCATTTAAGCCGTCCATTTAGGGCATCCACTTAGCGTCCGAAAAATACCTTCCTTCTGTCCCGGTATAGCCCAACCCAAACAAGACTACATTTATTCGAGGTATTATCTTATTCCGAGATTATAATATTCTCGGAATAATGAAATTTAATGGATTCAATGAACTAGCGGCGAATCCGCAGTGGGTGTGGGGACAAATCGCATGATGCGACAGCAAGAATGGAATAGCCAAGAAGAATGGGACATGCGGCGGTATATATTCGGCACGGGTGCAATACCAGCTGGCGCAACACGGCAAGAAGAGTGGGACGTAATTGCTTCTTGCCTTAGCGGCTGGTTCCGAGCGCCGGATGCGCTCCCGGAGCCTACCGGAGTACACAAACGCAATACAAAGCCGTTTGAATATCCAGGCTGCACGTTAGCGGAAGCCGTGAAACTGAGTGACCGTGAGGTGCGTAGACGTGCTCAGAGGCGGCCCACCCAGTTGACACCTGATGAATACAAGCTGCTTAAGGCTTATTGGAAGTGGAAACTGTCCAATGCAGGGGAATCCGAAGAACGGGGCAAGTCGGACTATCTGAGTTATGGATACGGAGGGATTGCAGCCGCGGACCCGGAAGTACTCATAGAGCAGATCATCACGGATTCTGCAACACCCCTGAACGTCTTAGTTTCACGGCCTGTTATACGATGCGGCAGCATCGAATGCCGCCCTGAAAAATGGGTCTTTACGCGGGGAGATAACAGGGAGAGAACATGGTAACGGCTGAGGCAAAGACAAACCTGATGGCATCCACGTGGACGAAGGCGGCATTGGTTCGCCGGGCATTCAACGCGGGACCACGGCGGAAGTCAGATCGTGAATTTGAGGACCTTGAGGACGCGGTGCTTGCTGCATATGTCTCCTATCGGGACATCCGCAGGGCAATGAAGAAGGCGGAGCTTTCCGAGCGGGATGCGCGGGCTGCTTTTGTCCTCGTGGATGCCACATTTGCCGGGCAGCCGTTCAACGCAAGCACGGCAGTCATGCTGCCCATCCCCGCCACGATCAAGGGCATCCCGGACCTCTTGAAAGATACCGAACGGTACGCCAAAAGCAAGATGGTTCCACTTGGCGTGGTGTTCTGGCAGCGTGACAGAGATGAAAGAGCCAAAGAAAGCCGTTCCGTATGGATTCAGTCTTGGCGCGTTGATCCGCGCTTACATCGAGCAGCAAATGCCGTGCGAGATGAATTCCGGGAGCTAGACGGACGAGTGGATGAGGGTGGTTTGGCGGTCCCATTTGAAGAGCTGCGAAACGGATTGCAAGCAAGGTGACAGGCATGACATACACGGAGAAGTCTGAGCAGTTGGCGCTTGAGGCGTCCGTTGCGGTCCTTGTTCTGTTAGGCACGGCACCCCGTGACGCGGAGTTTATTCCACTCAAGCCAAGAATGGCGGATGGGCAGACGCTTGACGAGCTGAAGGCACGATGGCCCGGACGCGGCTTGCGGAGTGTAGGCGTGATGGGCTTGTGTGGTACGGCTCCGCGTGCCGCCTTCAAAGAGCCTTTGGAGCCGGAGCAAGTGTCCACACTGATGGACGTTTTCCTTGAATATCTCCACTCGCTCTTCTGTGACAGTTTTGCAGCGGTTGAGGTGGCGGAGCTAGAGCGCCTCTGGCTGCTTCCCGACACACGGAACTAATCTTCGCTTCCGATCTTCCGACCTTTCGACTAATCGACACAATTTTGAGCTGCTCCGTGAAGTAGCGCGGAGCCGTCCGTGATAGCTGCCGCTGTACAGGGGATTTTAGGCACGGGCACCGATGGCGGAGTAACGGGGAGCGCCGGGTGGTGCGGAGTTGTGTCCATCAATCTAACCCAATGTGGCTTTAACAACCACGTTGGCCGTGAGAGCCGCACCGAATGGGTGCGCGTGACTAGCGGATGTAGGACCGGGTACGCCCGGAATTTCATCCAAAGGAATCACAAAATGACGAATCTCTTTGATTTGAAGCAGCAGTACAAGGAGTCTCTTGCCGCAGCAGAAACGCTACTTGGTCCTAAAGACCACACGATGACCAAGGCAGAGGAAGAGCAGTACGAAAACCAAATGAAGAAGGCTGAGGCGCTTCAAGGGCAGATTAAGGCACGCGAGCGCATGAACACCATCCGGGCCAACTTTCCAAACGGTATGCCCGGCCTTGGCATGATGGATGTCCCGCCCAGTGCAATGGGCCTCATGCAGACGGTTGCAACTCCCCCCAATTGGGCGGCAACGGTCAAGCCTGAATACAAGAGCGCCTTGGTGTCCTTCCTCCGCACGGGAGGCAAGGCCCACGGCGATGAACTTATGGCGGGCGCGGACGGACAGGGCGGCTACCACATTCCCGGTTCGGAGCTGTACACACGGCAGCGCACGCCTAACGGTTCATTCCTGAAGGGCGGCATGGCGGCAGCGATGTATGAGGGCAGCCAAGGCAGCTCTGACGCGGCGGGCGGGTACGCTATCAGTGTCCCAACGCTTCAGCAGGTTGTCCCGCTTGCCCTGCCGGACCTTGGCATCTTTGATGCTTCGATGGTCATTCCAACGGCCACGGACATCAAGATTCCGCAGCAAGCTAGCTTTGGAACGTCCGCACTCAAGTCTGAGTCCACCGGCACCATTGCCACCTTTGGCGGGACTGACCCAACGTTGGGACAGATTGAGCTGTCCGCGTACATGGCGGGCGCTCTCCGGCTTGCTTCATGGGAGCTGCTCCAGGATGTTGAGATGTTTCAGTCGTTCATCGTTGATGATCTGCTGAAGGGTCAGCGCATCCTTGAGGACTCGCTGCTTGCCACGGGCACAGGTGTCAATCAGGCACAGGGTGTCTTTGGCAACACCGGCACGGGCACGGGCACACCGTACCAGTTGACCGGCGCGGCCACGGACGGCACGCTCTTGCTTGATTCCCTCTTTGATGTAACCGCCACGCTGAAGCCCGCGTACCAGGCTAACGCCGCTTGGGTCATGAGCCGCGCCACCGGCTTGGCGATCCGCCGCGCACAGATGCAAAGCAACCTCTTTGTGCCCGTGTTTACGGTGGACTCAGACGGAACGGAGCGCATCCTTGGCAAGCCTGTCATGTACGATGTCAACGCTCCGGCGCTGCCCACTGCAACCTCAGCGGGCGTGACGCCAATCCTCTACGGTGACTTTAAGCAGGGATACATCATCGGCGTCCGTGGTGGCGATGGCATCAACGTCAAGCTGCTCGATCAGCCTTGGGCCAGTCAGGGGCAGATGGGCATCCTTGCATACCGCCGCATTGACGCAAAGGTGAGGCGCGCGGAAGCTATCCAGGCAATCACCATCTCTCACTCGTAACCCGCCGTCAGTCGGATAACTGACGTTCAGGGAAACGGCCTCAGCCTAAGCGTTGGGGCCGGAGTACCGACCTATTCAGATTGCGGGGACAGGCCCCGCGCATGGCCCCGCAAGGGCGTGACTGCCCCAACTCAACCATGCGCGGTCATTCAGCCCGGCTTCGATGTGAGCACACCGTCAAAGCCGGGCATTCTTTCAAAAACCAGGAGATCAAACGCGCCTTGTAATGCAATTACGGAGCGTTGTGGCGCTCAGCCAACAAGCGGAGGATATATGGAGAAGTTGATGACCAATGATGAGTATTTTAAGAGCCTGTCAGATGCCGATTGGGACAAGGCGGAGGCCGTTGAGTCCGCAGTAGAGAAGCTGCTCTCTGAGGGCCTCCCTGAAGATGTGGCCGTCAAGTTCGTGCGGACCGTAGTGAAGATACGCACAACCGTCCCGGACGCCACTGTGGCGGGCATCTTCGATACGGCTTTAAGCGCGGGTCTGTCGTTCGTAGGTAATGACGCCACCATTGCCCGGATGAGTGGCAAACCCACAAGCCGGGGATCAAGCAAGCGGAAGATCAGGGCCAAACTGAGCGGCGAGGGACTCTGATGGAGGATACATGGACGCTCACACTTGATGAGCCTGATAGGTACGGACGGAAGCGAGTCCGTACCGTCAACCTCACGATTGACGTTCGGGACTTCAAGGACAAAGCGGTCTTTCCTTGGCTGCTCATGGCGGCCAATCCCCATCTGTCTCTGCGCGAACTTCAAGCGGTCTTGGCAAACGTTGGCGAGCAGCATGAGCGCCCGCTTGGTTGGTTAAGCCGCCGTCGCTGGATGATTCACGGCAAGGGCAAGCGCGGCGCTCGCAGTAACGTGGACGGCCAAGACGAAAGAGCACGGGCAATTATGTCAGAGAATCCTAGACTATCTAACCGTCAGATGGCCTGGCTACTGCGCAAGAACGGTATCAACCGTGGCCCGGAATGGGTTAGGCGCAACCGTGTGGAGTGACCACTAATGTTCCATATAAGAGAGAGCTGAGAAGCGTAGCTCACTCGCGTTGTGCTCGCTCGCTCCACTTCCCATCTCTGAACAAAGTTGAGACGGAAGATAAGGACAATAGCAGTACCCGGCTGCCCACTAATGTTCCATATAAGAAGGAGATGGTGAATCCATCGCTCGCTCACACTCGCTCTGCATTCCCCACCTCTAAGTAATGGACTGAGACGGACATGACAAGAGCTGAGACGGGGTAGCCGCCTACTTGCGTCGAGGTGGAGACGTATTTCTCTTGCAGAAGGTGATGGGACATTCGGACCTTGAGACAACGAAGCGTTAGGCGCACATGACGAATGCGGACCTTCAGGCCGTGCATGAGCGCGTGAGCCTGCTTTCCAAATAACAAGTTAGAAGTGGTTTTCGGGGAACGACGTAATCTCGAACCGCGAACGGGGGCCGGAGGGATGTCTCCGCAGCGTCAAGCAACTCTACCGAACGATAGGCTTTGAGCCGCCAGCCGGGACGCTCCACGCGGCCCAGCACAGCTATGCTTCTTACTGCCTTCGCCGGGGTGGGAACGCGCTTGCTCTACAGCGGATATTGGGACACGCTGACCTTGCGACCACACAGCGATACTGCCACCTTGCGGAGGCCGACTTGCTAGCGGCGCACCAGCAAATCAGCTTACTCAGATAGCGGTGCGGCATGGATGCAGTCCGGTGCCCTAGTTATTCAATCCTATGCTTTGGAGTTCTGACTCGGGGTATCGCTCCAGAATTGACTTGAAAAGTGTCTCGCTCGCTAGATCGCCCTTCCGAAGTTGCGAAAGGAGATTGTGTCGAATGACCTCTTCAGAGAATTTGCTAAAGGCATGATAGGCCATTTTTCTGAGATACCACGTTACTATCTCAACGAAATCGTGCCCTCTAATCTGCTTCCGATGGTCTAACTCGAATGACGCCCGAACGGCCTCGACTTCATTCATGAATTCTGATTTATTTGCCAGTTTTCCTTTCGTATTTAGATACCTATTCAGAAAGGAGTTCTGGTCGAATGTGACCACACCGTTTTCGTATTGGCAATTACTAGTCGGCGAAATCCATTTAAGTCCCCATCCGAGCCTATAGTTGGCTACGCGAATGCTAAAAAGCGCCTCCAGGACAACGGTTATATTTACAAGGAAATCCTCCGCGTCTATTTGCGTGTTCGGTGAACCGATACGCATGATTCGGGAGATAAAGGACGCTTTGAAAGCGTAAATCTCGATGCTTGTGTAGTCAGTGAAAAAGAGGAATTGCGTTGCGAAATCCTCGGGCTGGATGTGTTGCGTATCAGCATCAGCGATACAAGTGACCAAACGCGCTTCCTGAGAAATCTTTGCCTCTAGTGCTAGTGCAAGTGATATTACGGCCGATCTTCGACTTCCTGAGTCTAGCTGCCTAATCTGCAAGCCATCCACAGGGTCTGGAGGGATCGAGACAGCGGATATTGGATAAACATGCACATCGTTCCTGCCCATCTCCTCCAGAAACAGCTGGTACAACCCAATGTCTCCTTCGCCCTCCACGTAGATCTCTTTAAAGTGAGGATGGAACTCATAGCGTGCAATCAGTGCCTCCAGGCTCCATTGGTCGCTCATTCTTGAGTTTCCTGCTTAGTCTGTACAGCAGTCGAACCTGCTGAGGGTTTACCAATTAACTCGGCAACGTTGGACCTGTGTCGTGCAAGCAATTCCAACGAGTGCGTTGCGAATATGAACTGAATGTTTCCTGCCGCAAGTTTCTGGAGGGCACTAATGAGATTCCGCTGCCAATCGACATTGAGAGAAAGCTCTGGCTCGTCGATAATGAAAATTGAGTCCCGATCGCTCGCTTGAGCCACATTGCAAAAGAGCACGAGAAGTTGACGTTCGCCAGATGAAAGCACTTTGGGATCGAGCTTACTTCCGTTTGACGTGATCTGCACACCAGCACCGAGATCAAAGCTCAGATTTTTATGTTTGAAGAATCGAATGTTCAACTCATCCACGAAGGTGGTCAGAATCCCCCGAAGTGAGTCGAGAGCTGCAAACCTTGCCTCATTACTGTCCAGGTAAGGCTTGATAACTTGAGTCATGATCTGCTGTCTGGACGATTGAGAATCTGAGAATGTCTTGATTATTGCGCCGACATCAACCGCTGATGAAAGACCAAATCGGCTGAACTGAGCGCTTCTCTCACCCTGAGTGTTGAGTCTATCCAGAAGCACGGAGACCTGCTCCGAATGCTCGTCGGTCTGTGAAAGTCGCTTTAGTAAGTCGGCATAGATCGCGTTTACATCACGCTGTCCAAGGTTAGAACCTTCTAGTGCTCGCCTAGTGGCCCAACTTCGCAAACCTGTCAGGGCAGGTTCCAATGCAGAGGGGTCTTTGTCGTCCTCGCCATCAGATACAAACTGAAGGAAATCGGGAGCTTCTCTAGCAGCGGCGAGTCTTCGAGCATAGAAAGTCCTTTCTGCGTTGACTTTCCGGTCGTCCGGGAGAATGGTAATGCGGAGATTTGGAAGCGCGCTGTGAAATGACTGATGTCCGGGTTCATTCGTAACATCGGAGGGAACGACCCCGCGCTCGTTGACTTTATAGTCAAAGAATATCGTTTTGGAACTCTGGTCAAGCGCAATGCGAAAATTGCCGATTGTGGGTGTGGATCTAGTTGCAGAGATTACAGTCCCGTCGTTCAGGTAGACGGCGAGTTCTTTGAATTGTGTTTTCGCCAAGAACGTGCGATGCCCTTCGCCAGTTTCCTTCGAAAGAAGGTGATTCAGCAGCCAGAGTATTTTTGTTTTTCCGGTGCCGTTCTCCCCGTAGAGCAGAAATAGCTGGGAAAGTGAATCTCCTTCAGCTTTTGGCTTCAGATCATACGAATATTGACCGAAGAGATCTTGAATTCTTACCCTCACCACATATTTCCTCTGGGTTGGGTCAGTCATAACGTCACCTCGCTTGCAAACATATGATCCATTCGTTTCCTCGCCCAACGCTGCGACATACGCGCTTCAAAACGCCGGTTGCACGATCCGACCCGTCGAGCCATGCAGGGCATAGTGGCTACAGCGCAGATCTCCCTAATGAAAATGCTGTAGAACGACTACTGCAAGCCCAAGCAACGCACTATGTGGATTTGCTGGTGCCCGGCCACCAGATAACAGCACAGGTTTTCCCATGCCGAGAATTATCTATCATTCTGGCGGTCGGAACTCGGGCCGAACAGTTCGTTAGAGGGGTGGGGTGGGTTAAATCTTGCCGCAATCCCCTCTGTAGAGCGCCGCAACTCTCAAATTTACACAAACAAACAATTATGAACAAATGGATATTTTGCGCGTTTTCTATGAAATTTAGCATATTTTACGAGAGTGGAAAACCCACCCGCGTACGGCCCCAAGCGGTCAATTTGTGCTAATTTGTGCTACCAATCCGCCCATGCCGCCCAAGCTGCCCATCTGGCTTATCGTAGAATCTGTAACTTATAGATTCTATTAGACATGGAGAAGTGCGAATCCCACTCTCTCCGCCATTAAATTCCAAAAGCGCTTCTTGGAATCATAAAGATAGAGGGATTAGGTAAGCGGCCTTGCA
>JAJXXG010000809.1 GCA_021781255.1 Acidobacteriota bacterium | reverse complement strand
GCTTCTGTCTAACGAAGGAAGGAGTAAGGACTTAGCCAATCTTACGGCTGTCCTCTATCTGCGCACGAAAATCAAGAGAAAATGGGCCTATCGAAAGGTCTCGGAGGAGCTCTCAGTACTCGCCTGCGGTGAGTTCTACCTGAGCTGGTACTTCGTATCCATCCGGGCAAAGCCACTCTTTTCGAAGATTCGATCGCATGTTGAAGTTGAACCATGCAAGATGCGAGAACAGTTGTTGAGAGACGTCGTCGGAACCAGGCAGAGGCAGCCAATCAGCGCATGGCAGCCTGACCGCAGGCAACAACAAAGACAAAAGCAAAAACGTTCCTAAGAATGAAAAAGCAAAAACAGCAATGAATCACGCCACCCAAATCGAGCCCAGAGCCAGCAGCAGTCTGAGCATGCACGTAGGAGAATCCTCGCATGCCCTATGCGACAGGCTCAGTCGGACTCGCGCCATTAGTCAGAGGCAGTTCACGACGGATCATGATTATGCGACTTCGACACGCGAATATCAGACTGATCAATCGTCGCTCAAACCTGCCCCGACTGCTGCTGGCTCTGTGCTCGACAAACGGAAAAAGCAACGGCAACAACAAAAACGACCCCACAGATTCGCGCCAATTGACAGGGTCACTCCATATCAGGGCCGTAAGGCTGAACCGCAATTGTGCGCGTGCCGCGATCGAGCGTGAAAGCATTCGATTGGGCGTTGGCTTTCGTGCTCACAAGGCCGACCAGCAGACACAGGGCTGCTGGAATGCTCCAAAGCCGGCAATGGGCATGGAACGTTTTCTGACTCTGCTGGATTTCGCAGTCGGCGCTGGATTGGCATAGAACGTGTTGTCGCATTTGCTTCGCTCCTGAAGTGATTCCCGGCAACTTATGCTGCTCGATGATGGAAAAGAAGAGATCGGATCGTCATGTTTGGTTTAACAAAACTACTTGGCTTGAACGCGGCATACTTGTGAATGCCTCCGGACCTTCGGCGCTGGGGAAGAGTGATCCTCTTGCACGCGCCAGAAGTGATCCAGCGCAGGTGCTGGTTACAATCGAATGCCCCACTCAATGCACTGTTATGCCCCCACATGCTCTGGGCTTTGCCCGACGTCGGGCCCCGGATAACGGTACAATGAAATGCCGTCGGGCCGAATGTTTACCGAAGTGTTACTGACGAGTGGGGGACCATCTGTTCGGAACGCAAGGAAGCGGCATTACAACGGTGCGCTAAGCGTAGAATGGTGACGCTTCAATTCTGCAATGCATAGAGGTAGCTCACATGAAGCAGACAGCAGGTTGGCCCATCATGAAGCAAATCGCTCCTTGGATCGTTGGGGTGATTACGGTGTTCTTCGGGATTTTTCTGGTTGGATTGGCTGTAACACTCCAGACCAAGATTGGTGCTGGGATCGCCATAGCTGTTGTACTTGTCGGCGTCTTTGTGGTCTTCAGATGGTTCCTAAAGCCTGCCAGGCAAGTTCGCGGAATCGATTGATCCGGAATCCTCGACTGAATTCTTTTAAACGGCTAATAGTCGTTCACGTGGATTGCGGGACAGATTATCCATTGTGATTGGCCATCGCGAGCCAATCAGCGCCCAACCGGCAATTACTGGTTGATCAACACTCCGCAGGCCTCCGGCCTGGATGATATCGATACTGTCTCCAGTCTCCCTGCTGGTGGCATAACGTCGTACTGAGTGGGGGCATAACTCTGCATTCAACGGGGGCATTTCGTTGTAACGAGTGGGGGGATTGATTGTAATCGGCAGCAGGAACAGGATTGGGATAGGTAAAGATTTATAGGGCATCATCCCGCGCCGAGGGCGTGGCTGCGGCGTACGCTCTGCGTGCGCCGTTAGTACCTCTCTATTGAGATTCTACGCAAAAGCGGGTAGAAAAATGTTGCATTATGCAACCTGCGCGCAGGCGGGTTGGGGGATGATGACCAGTTCGCGGCCCCTGAAACCTGTGGTAATCACTTGTTTGCCGAATGGGGTCAGCTGGTACTTGAACCGCGCGCGACTTTTCGAATGAGGCCATGCAGTCGCAGGCGTTTGAGCAGTCTGTGCGCCCGGCTGCTCCTCTTGCCAGACAGGAGCCGGCGCAAGGTCTTGTCGTGCATGCCGCTGATGTAGAACTCGCCTTGGGCGATGGCGCGGAACACAGCTTCATCGTCCGAATCGAAGAAGTTGAAGCCAGGGTAGGAACGGCCCTCGGGGTGCCAGTCCTGCGTGAGGATAACGTGGTGAAAGAGTGGCGCGACTCGATGGATGACGGGAATGACAGCGTCGCCCTCGGGCACGGCCAGCGCGCCGCCGGAGCAGAAGTCGTTCTGCACGTCAACGACGAGGAGGACGTCGTGGGGGGTGGGGTTCATGGGGCAACGTATCAATTCCATTTACATCGTTACACAGAGCTCTATATCTGTGGCGGCACAAGTTCGATCTCTAAGCGGTTTGCTTTGTTGTCGAACGTGATCTCGAACCTTTTAAGCGAGTAGGACCAGTTCGCATTGCGAAAATAAATGGTTATAAAGAATTGATTAACCGAGATAAGCTTTGCTTCCTCCTCAGATTGATGAAGGACATAGCCCACTCCTTGCCCTCTGCTGAATGTACGAACGGTAATTGACTTCCCGATCCATTTTTCTAACTCGCGAACCTTGTCTAGACGCGAAGCGAGCATAAATTCGTACTTTTCTAAGTCCGCTTTTACAGTCTTTGAACCGTCTCGAACATAAAGAGGCCCAGCGAAATGTGGCTTGGACGGGCTTCCCGGTACTATTACGGCGAGGCATTCCTTTCCATCCTCGTTGACCGTTTGCGTTGTGTAATAGATGGGAGGGTAGGCACTTTGCATTTTTTCTGAAAAGGTCTTTTGCAGCTTGTCTAAATCGGGACTGCTGGCCTGTATATGTCCGCTATCGGTCGCACCGATGAAGAGCACGCCTTCTTGATTCGGTTCGAGGGTGTTCGCGAATGCAACTACGGTCTTTAGCCAATCTTTGCTGTCGCCAGTGGTCTTTCTTTCCACAAAGGTGTGTTCGGTCGAGTGGAGACGCCTGAGAAGGTCAGATTCATTCATCGCCATGTTTCCTTCACTCCATTTACTACGTAGTGTCGCCTTTGTCTCTTCAAAAACTACATAGAAATAACGCCATTCATCCGACAATCGCGGCGCAAGCTTTGCGTCTGAGCTTCACCTCTCAAAGAACATCTCCACATCGGTGATGCTGGTGGTCATGCGATACGGTGGCAGGCTTTGCAGAAAGGTCTGGCCGTATCTCTGCCGCCGCACGCGCGGATCCAGCAGCACCAGCACGCCGCGATCCTCCAGCGAGCGGATCAGCCGCCCAAATCCCTGCTTCAGCGTCAGTACGGCCGAGGGCACCTGGTAGTCGTTGAAGGGCTTGCCGCCGGCCTCTTCAATGGCCTTCATGCGCGCCTGCACCACCGGGTCATTGGGCACCGCAAACGGCAGGCGATCGATGATGACGCAGCTCAGCGCCTCGCCCTGCACATCCACGCCCTGCCAGAAGCTCGACGTGCCAAACAGCACAGCATTCGGAGTCTCGCGAAACTGCTCCAGCAGCGCCTTCCGCGGCGCGGTACCGTGCAGCAGAATGGGAAAATCCAGCACCGGCAGCAGCCGCTCGTAGAGATCGCGCATCTGGCTGTAGCTGGTAAAGAGGCAGAAGGCGCGGCCACGCGTGATGTTGAGCACACGCCGGATGCACTCGGCGGCGGCCTCGGGGAAGTCGGGCTCGCGCGGGTCAGGCATCTGAGGCGGCAAATAGAGCAGGGCCTGCTCGCCGTAGCGGAAGTGCGACGGGACAACGAGTTCGCGGGCCTCGATCATGCCGAGGCGCTTGCGGATGTGCTCAAAGCCGCCCTGCACAGTCAGCGTGGCCGAGGTCAGCACCACCGTCGGAATCGTGTCAAAGACATGCTCCCGCAGCAGCTCGGAGACGTCAATGGGCGTGGCCTGCACAAACGTTGTCCGCGCCTGCGACCGAAACCCGCCCTGCCGCGTCCCCGCTTGCGCCTTGTCCGTTCCCGCGCCCACTGCGCGGCGCTCCAGCCAATAGACCGTGTTGCTGGCATTCGACTCCAGCAGAAATTCAAGCTCCGATCGCAGCCGCGCAACGCGCTTCTTCAACCCCGGCGCCTCGTCCACGCCCTTCAGCGCCTCCATCTCCGCCTCCAGCCGACGCAGCGTTGACCGCACGCTCAGATACAAATCGCCTGAGGACTCCAGAAACTCCTCGCGCCCCGTGAAAGGCTGGCGCCCATCGCCCGCCATGGGCAGCCCGGCAAAGAACATTCGTGCCCGCTCGCGCAGTTGCTGGGTCACGGCCGGTAAACTCGCTGCGCCTTCTTTCCCGCGCAGCAGCACATCGGTATCGCGAGCCAGCTCCTCAAAACGAATGTTGCTCACCGAGAGGCCGAAGTAGCTCGACGCCACCTCTTCCAGCTCGTGGGCCTCGTCAAACACCACTGCTGCCGCCTCCGGCAGAATGCCCGCATCGGGGGCGCCCGCAGCCTCCCGCTTCACCGAGAGATCGGCAAAAAAGAGATGGTGGTTGACGATGATGATGTCCGACTCCAGCGCCTTGCGTCGCATCTCCGTAATAAAGCAGCGCTGGTAGTCCGGGCATGTGGAGCCCAGGCACGCATCGGAACGCGCATCCAGCTTGTGCCACAGCGCGCTCGACTCGGGCAGCCCATCCAGCTCCGCACGGTCGCCAGTTTCCGTCGTGTGCTCCCACTCGGCAATCTGCCGATACTCGTCGATCTCTTCCAGGCCCGACAAAATGGGCTGGTTGCGCAGGGCGACGAGCTTGTGGCGGCAGAGGTAGTTGGCGCGGCCCTTCATATAGCAGACGCGCAGCCCGCCCAGCAACGACTCCAGAAACGGCACATCGCGAAAGTAGAGCTGGTCCTGCAGCGCCTTGGTGCCTGTGGAGACGATGACGCGCTGGCCGGTGCGCAGAGCGGGCAGCAGGTAGGCCAGGGTCTTGCCGGTGCCGGTGCCGGCCTCGACGATGAGGTGGCGCCGCTCGGCCAGGCTGCGCTCGACGGCTTTGGCCATTTCGAGCTGACCGGGGCGGTATTCATAGGGCAGGGGCGAGCGCGCGAGGATGCCTCCCGGCGAGAAGAACTCGTGCAGCGTGGGGAGGGTGCGGGTTGGGGTGTCGGCCTGGGGCATCGCGGAGCGCTGCTTCCATCCTAGGGGATAGGGACGGCGCACGGGAGCGATGCCGCGAGCAAGGGCGGGCCGATGGGGAAAACGGCACGAAGCGGGTTCAGCTTTCGGCTGTCGTCGGGTCGATGATGGTCCTCACCTGGGAGACGCGGTTGGCGGGAAAGCCGCCCTGGCGTGCGTGTTCGCGCACCATCTCCTCGTTGGGGGCGATGTAGATGCAGTAGATCTTGTCATCGACGACGTAGCTGTGCACCCACTGGATTTCGGATCCCATCTTGCGCAGTACACCGCAGGATGTCTGCGAAATCGACTGGAGTTGCGAGGGAGACAGGGAGCCTGCGCCGGGGACTTCGCGCTCAATGACGTACTTGGGCATGGCAGTTCGACCTCCTTGCTGGCACGAACCTGTGTGAGCAGTCTACGCCCGGATTGTACGGATTGAGGAGGGTCAAGCGCAGAAAGCCATAGAATATAGAGAAGAGAACTGTGGATTTCCAAAATGATGAGGCGAGGCGCGCAGAGGCATCTGCACCGGCTTAGCCCACCGCAGGGGAGCAACCGACTTGCCAACGTATCGCAGATCCGTAGTGCCCAGCCGCGCCGGCGCAGAGACGCTGCCCCTGGTGGCCATCGTGGGCCGGCCCAATGTGGGCAAGTCGACGCTCTTCAACCGGCTGACCAGGAGCCGCCGCTCGATTGTGGGCGATGAGCCCGGCATCACTCGCGACCGCATCTATGGCGAGTACGAGTGGGCCGGGCGGCGGTTCCGCCTCGTCGATACCGGCGGCATCGTGCCCGACGATCCCGAACTGATTCCCACCGAGATTTACACGCAGGCCCGCGTGGCGCTCAAAGAAGCGCAGGCCCTGGTGCTGGTGGTGGACGCGCGCACAGAGCTGGCCAGCCCGGATTACGATCTGGTGCGCCTGTTGCTGCGCGGCGGCAAGCCCGTCTTTCTGGCCGTGAACAAGGTCGAGGGCGAGGCCATGGCGCTGGTGGCGGAGAACTTCCGCCAGCTCGGCATCCGCAACGTCTTTCCTATCAGCTCTGAGCACGGCCTGGGCATCGGCGAGCTGCTCGATGCCATCTCAGAGGCCATTCCCGCAACTCCTGAAGTCAAACCCGCGGAAGAAGCCCCGACGCCTCAGGAAGTCGAAGACGCCCAGGCCGAGGAAGCTGAGATCTCTGAGGGTGGTCCCGTTGGATCAGAAACCGGAGAGGATGCGATCCGTCCGCTCCACCGAACGCACGGTGAGTTTGAGCAGCACGAGACATCCATCGCCATCATCGGGCGGCCCAATGTAGGCAAGTCCACCCTGTTAAATGCGCTCACCGGCACCACGCGAGCCATCGTCTCGCCCATCGCCGGCACCACGCGCGATGCGGTCGATGAGGTCGTGGAGTTCGAGGGCTCGAAGCTGCGCTTTGTCGATACGGCAGGCATCCGCCGCAAAGGCAAGACCCACCTGATGGCGGAAAAGCTCAGTGTCGTCATGGCGCGGCGACATCTGGAAGCGGCCGACGTGGCTTTGCTGCTTATCGACGCAACTGAGGGCGTAACCGCCAGCGACGCCACCATTGGCGGATACGCGCATGAGAGCGGTCGCAGCGTCATCATTGTCGTCAACAAGTGGGACGCCGTGACCACCGGACGCACAGACGGCAAGCCGCCCGCCGACCGCGAGATCTTCGAGCGCCAGGTGCGCTCCGCACTCAAATATCTGAGCTATGCATCCATCCTCTTCCTCTCCGCGCTGGAGGGGACAGGCCTGACCCGCGTGCTGCATGAGGTCAAGGCCGTCGCCGCCGAGCGCCGCAAGCGCGTCACCACCGGCCAGATGAATCGCTTCCTCGATAAGGTAGATTTCCAGCGCGCGCCGGTTCCGATGGCCAAACGCATCCGAATCTTTTACATGACGCAAGCCGCCGTCGCGCCGCCCACCTTTGTGCTGTTCACGGATCGCGACATCAAGCTCCACTTTGCCTTCGAGCGCTTCCTTGAAAATCAGATTCGCGAGGCATTCGGATTCAAAGGCACGCCCATCTGGTTCAAGGTCAGAGCGCGCAACGCGGAGAAGCACGAGTAGCGCGTCCGTCCCTGTCAGCCCTGCGTCCATGCCCCTGCTGCCGCAACCGCTTACTGCTGCGATGTGCCGGGCACAGCAGCCGCAGCGGCGGGTAAAGGCACAATCGGCGCGGCTCCATGCAGAAATGCGGGATCCATCTCGGCGAGATCCACACGATAGCTCACGCTCGTGGCCGTGGGAAAGTTGGCCGGCGCCGCTTGCGTCACCTTGCCCGTGGCCGCCCACTCCGTGCCCCGCTGCAGGATGGTGACAAAGCCCACGCAGCTCATCGCCGCCACATCGTGCCCCAGCGTGGTGTGAAAGATGCGCCCCTTGCCGTAGCGAATCACCATCAGCATCGGTTCATCGTGCCCGGTGCCCTTGTTCTGCGGGTCAGAGTGCGCCGTGGCCAGCACCGTCATGTTTTTGCCGGGACCGCGCAGGGTTCCGTACAGCTCGTCGGGCGCGTGCATCCACACCGGGGGCAGCCCGCGCAGAATCGGATGCAGCGGCGCGCGCGCCACAACCTGAAAGGGCAACCGAGCGCCATGCATGCCGGCCGGACCAGGCAGCGTGTCTGACGCCGGCTTGCCGTTGTCGTAGTACCAATGCGGGCCGGCCTGCTCGTTCCGCCCGCGCCAGCCGCCAATGCCCGTCATCAGGTTGTACGCCGGCCAATTGGGAAAGGCATTGTCCGCGGCATGCACCACCA
>JAJXXG010000332.1 GCA_021781255.1 Acidobacteriota bacterium | reverse complement strand
CGTGCGTGCCCAGGATGCGCTGCACAGCATAGGTCAGAGTTTCGCCGGGACCCCAGATGCCGCCACTGTCCGGCGGAATAAGCCCGTAGCGCTTGGCTATCCTGTCTGCCACGGCAAGGCCGGAGACGCCCGCCACCGCGGCCGCACCACCCAACAGGAACTTGCGACGGGATGTGGGCTTCATGCCTCCTCCCTTTCAGCCGCAGCTCGGCCTGTGATCATGGCGCGTGTGCGTCGCCAGAAGCCTGCACGCACAATCATGGCGAGATGTACGAACAGGAACACTACCAGCGCGACAGAGACAAAGAGATGAAGCGTACGCGCGGTTTGCCGGCCGCCAAGCAGAATCACAGTCTCAGGAAAGCTGGCTGTGAACGACGGAGACATGGCGAGTCCGGTCCATATGACGAGCGGAAAGAGCAGGAAGATGACAAGGAGATAGGTGATGCGCTGCAGCAGATTGTAGGAATGCGCATCGTCGGCGTCGGGCGGTGCCCGGCGAAAGAGCTTAGTAAAAGACTGGCGCAGCGCGGGGATGAAATGCTGGCCGTGCTCAGGCATCATTTTGCGGCGAAAGTGACCGCGAATCACACCCCACAACACATACACCAACCCGGTGAGCACGACGAGCCATGCCGCCTGAAAGTGAAGCGCGCGGCTCCAGCCGTTCTGGTCAGGCATCACGTAGCCGTAGCCGGTGGGGACGGTGTCGCGCGAGGAGGGAATGGGCAGTGTGAAGAGCGGCTTGGTGTTGACGTCGCCGACTTCGCCAAGATAGAAGCGCGGATGGGAGATGATAATCTCGCCGCCGCTGAGCGTGAGTGCGAGGAATGCAATCACAGTGAGCCAGTGAGTGACGCGTACCAGCGCCGCATGCCGAGGGGAATCGGATTTCAGGCCCGGTTGAAGGGAAGACACGGCTGAAGGATAGCACGGGGATATTGGCCATCGATAAGAATACGTCAGAGAAATCTACGTTTCGCATCTCAAAGAAATTCTTATCTATTGATGTATAAATCTCCTTCACACCCGCTCTTTGTATTTTCCGCGGAGTAGGTCGTCGTATTAGTTCCTAGTGTCTTTCTCTGAGATCTGGCGATCTTTACACAAGAGAAGTGTCAGATAATTATCCCAAATGGTCGCAATCGTCATCACTACCATTGGAATGCTGATTAGGTGGTTGTAGGTAGTATTCTTATTTGGAATGTTCCAGTTCTAGAACACAAGTAAGTTCCTGAATGCATTAAAGCCCCACTTATACAATAAGTTCTTGCCGGATAATTATTATTCATGTTAGCCTTTGTGCGTTTTATTGACTCTTGCTAAAAAGTCTGCTGATGCGAATGAGCGGTATAGGCTGGTGTGTGCATTTTGCCGACGGAAGTGTCGTTCTATCTGATCAGCTAGCTGCTTGGCAGTAGGGCGCTGCTCAATGTATGGCAAACAAAGCGCAGTGATTTCGATATCTTGGATGCGAGTGCCTGTGTAGCATTTTCCAAGATCAGAATGGCTTGATGGAGCGTATGGACTATCAGGCCGAGCAAGACTCTCACGAGCCTCTAGTGCAACGAAGTGTCTAGCCTTCCCCAGAAGACGAGGGTGAGTCAGATGTACGCAGTCTCAGTAATCATTCCTGCCTTGAATGAAGAACGTTATATTGCCAACTGTCTGGCCTGCCTGACTGCACAAACCATACCCCTGGATCAATTCGAAGTTATATTGATTGACAACGGGTCTACCGATCGTACTCGTGATGTTGCAGAGTCGTTTCAATCCAAAATATCTTTAACAATCCTAACGCGAATAGGTGGGACAATAGCTGGACTGCGCAATGAGGCTGCTCGTCATGCGCACGGCGAAATCTTCGCTTTTCTTGATGCAGACTGCTATGTTGCGCCGGATTGGCTTGAGGCAGGAATACGCCTAGCCGATAAGGCGAAAGGCGTGTGGGGTGCACATTATCGGCTTACTGGGGACTCCACATGGATAAGCCGTATTTGGGTAGCCTACCAAGCTCACGAAGTAGAAGGTGACTGCTCCTTCATACCAAGCAGCAACCTCTTTATTCACGCGAGCGACTTCCGTGACCTTAATGGGTTCAACGTGCGAGTGCCTACGAGCGAGGATGTGGAACTTTGCACACGTGCGCACGCCCGTGGGATGTCCGTTACTGCGTACCCTATTCTTGCGGTACTGCATGCAAAATCTCCTCGTACGCTGATGGAGTTTTATAGGAAGAATCGTTGGCATGGCATTTCGGTATTACCGATTTCATTCGCAATCTTCCATCCTTGAGGAATTCCGGTGTGGTGATTGCGGCTGTTTACCCCCTTGTTGTCTTCTGGTTGTTCCTCGCTTCCATTGTGCTGGCAATTTGGGCTTGTATATGGTGGCCTGTCCTGATAACTTTCCTGCTGCTTGTGATCCCTCCACTGTTGATTGCCTTGAGAAGAGCTCGCGAAGCCTCATTGCGAGAGAGATTTCAGCTTACAATGCTCTATATGACTTATCTTCTGGCACGCGCGGCTGCGATTCTGCGGTTCTGGCAAGCGTTGAGAACGGTTGATGTAGACGGTGCTAACGATTGATTGACAGACACGCCTAATTTACAGTTTCGCGCTCACTTACAGAAGTGAGCAAGCAGACCTAATTTATCCATGACCAATTCATCGCGACACGCTCTTTACTTACATTCAGACACAACGAAGGGCCGGGATTCTCTCCCGGCCCTTCGTTGTGTCGCAGTCTACTCCTCCATGCTTACTTGGCAGGATTCTCAGTGCTGCGGATAAAGTCGGCCGTCACCTGGTGCAGTTGCTTCTGGGCCGAAGTCGTCACATAAACCATATGGCCCGTCTGGAAGAAGTGGTAGCTGATGTTCTTGTCGAGCGATGCGGGAATCTGCAGATGTTTATCTTCATAGGTCGCACCAAAATAGGTGCAGCCAAGATCAAAGTAGCCGCCCATCAGCAAAATATGCAGTCTCGGATTCCGCTTCATGGCGTTTGCCAAATCAGGCATGACATTGGTGCTTGAATCCCAGCCACGCAAGCCGGGGGGGTTGTGGCGCATGTCCCAGTGGAAGTCCGGTCCGTACGCGCTTGGCTTGTAGGTCTCATTCTCACCATATTTCAGCGTTTGGCGCACGTACTGGTTGACGGCCGTGTCATAGGGCGAGGTGAGCGCTGCGTTGAATGGATCGTACTGCGCCTCCTGACTCAACGGATTGAGATCGGGGCCCTGGTAACGCGTGTCCAGCCGGCCGGTGGTGATGCCCATTTCTGATTGAAGCTCCTTGGAGAACTCCCCGCCGCTCACGCGCAGGTTGGCCTTGATCCAGTAGGCTGCGGGAACGCCGGTGAAGCTTTCGAGCTTATCGGCAATCTGCTTTTTGTCTGCCTCAGAGAGATCTGATCCCTGAAGTAGCGCGCTGGCATAGGGACCTACGGCAAACTGCTCCACCGTCTTGAGCCACGGCTCAAGTTGCGCGGGCTGGTTGGGCACATGGTGATGAAACCAGGCAGTGGCCGCCATCGAAGGCAGGGCAAGGAAGTAGCCATTGTCCGTGCCAGGATTGCCTTGCGGGTCATCAGCGCTGTCATCAAAGCTCAAAATCTGCGAGAGGAAGATGGAGCCGTTCAGGTCAAGATGGCGCTGAAGCAGATTGGTGAGAACGGCCGTGCGCGTGGTGCCGTAGCTCTCACCAAAGAGATACTTGGGCGAGTTCCAACGGTTGTATTTGGTGAGGAATCGGCGAATGAAGCGGTCAAAAGCATGCGCGTCCTGGTCCACGCCGAAAAAGGCCTTGGCCGCATCTTTGCCATAGACGCGGCTGAAGCCAGTTGCCGGCGCATCGATGAAGACCAAGTCGCTCACGTCCAGCAGGCTATTGGGATTCGGTTCAATGGTGTAGGGCGCGCCCTCCTGATGCGTTTCATCCTGTGGAATGACCACGCGCTCCGGGCCGAATGCGCCCATGTGCAGATACATGGTGGAGCTTCCGGGGCCACCGTTATAGAGGAAGGTGATCGGCCGGTTCTTCGGCGGATTCTTCTCAAAGTAGGCCACATAAAAGATACGGGCGGTGGCGGGCTGGTCCTGCGGTTTGGCGTGGGTGTCCACGGTTGCATCCGGCAGATAGTGGCCGTCGAGGCCAATCATGGCGTCCTGCGCATCCGTGGAACCGACCGTTAGCGTGCCGGCAACCGCGCGATAGTTTATCGGTTTGCCGTCCACGGTCACGGATCCTTCAGTGATTGAGTCCGGTGGAATAGCAGCGGGAGTGGATTGAGCAGTCTGGCGCGCCGCTTGTGAGCTGCTCTGCGACATTACAACTGGCGCGACTGCCAAACCTGCCGCCAGCAACACAAAGCTTATACAAATTTTGGGCATGGTCATGTGTACAACTGACCTCCTCTGTAGGTTTTGAAATATCCAAAAGTACGATGGAAGGCTATCGAAGCCGCCAGAATGTGTCCAATCTGGCGTTCAGTGAACCTGTCACGTCCAGAAAAATGGATGCTTCGAGCGGATGAATTGAGGAGAGCGCTGGGTGAAATTGCCGGGGGCACAGAGCCTGGATTGAGCTGTAGAGGGGTTCTCCACGGAAGTAGGCGGATCGGCCTGATACTCGAAGGTAATCTCAATAACGCGAATGTGTAATACCGCTGGACAGTTACTCCAAGGTTTAATGCAAATCAAGGAGAGAACAATGCCCGAGACAAACCATTACGATTCCTACCGCAACGCCCTGAATATGGCGATGGCAGAACTGAACCAGCTTTCCGAACAAATTGAAATGCTGCATCTTCGCAAGGATATGCTTCAGGTTGCGACCGATAGCCTGAAGCCGCTTCTCGCCGTTGCCGAGCGGCGCGCCCAAACGGAAGAGCACTTCAACAATGATCAGAGACCGCCTTCAGGCCCCGCTGAACCCATAAATCGCGTGGCCGAGTTTCCCGCTGCGCAGGAGCTTGCGAGCAGTGAGCCACGCACAGTGACCCGCTTTCAGCAGGTGATGTCGGATATTACTGATCCCCTGCAGCTCCGGATTCAGAGCGCGCTGACTTCTCCGTCGTTTGCGTAATTGAGCAATTGCTGCCTGCCCGCATGCCTTGGGCCGTGCGGGCAGCGCTGCATGATGCCCCGGTACTCCCAGCATCCGAAGGGCACAGCGTTTGGCGCATTGCATCGTTTGTCTTGCGAAGGCACCCTGGTCTCGTGGCCAATCTTGTTCTGTCCCCCGTCCGGTAAATTGAAGCCGCAGAAACAGCAAGGGCTGGGATGACTCCCAGCCCTTGCGATGTATTGCGTTGTCAGATTCTGCCGGAATCCGGCCTTTGGGGGATTAGAGCGGCTGAACGTCTGCCGCCTGCCAGCCCTTGGGCCCCTTCACTACGTTGAACTGCACGGCTTGACCTTCCTGCAGGCTCTTGAAGCCCGAGGAGTTGATCGCCGAGTAGTGCACAAAAACATCTTCGCCGTTCTGACGCGAAATGAAGCCGAAGCCCTTCGCATCATTGAACCACTTCACAGTACCTTGTTCCATTGTGTTTCGATTTCCTGGATTGAATTGCGCTGGATGAATCGGAGCGACCACTGGCAGAATCTTGCTTGGTTGGGCGAGTACTGCTCACGCCCGGTTCGGTTCTAACGCTGATGCTAGTGTAGCATTGGTCTGGAAAATCCGGACACGAAAGTTCAACTGCAAAGGGTAAACTACGGTACCGAATGCGGGAAACTGCATCATAATCTGTGCGTTAGCCCGTATTCACACCTGTTCCGGCGAGGGCTTTTGAATGTTCCCCGATCCTGTTCTGGAGCTGCTTGCCAAGGCCAATCGCTCCTTTGAGTCGTGCTTTGCCGAGCTTCCTGAGTTTGTGCCTGCACACCGCTCCGCCAGGGATACGGACGCAATGCTGGCTGTGCTCGAAGAAACTGCCCAACGTCTGGCGGACAACTACCCTTACTTCCATCCTCTCTATGCGGGCCAGATGCTCAAGCCGCCGCATCCGGTGGCTCGAGCGGCCTATGCCCTGGCCATGCGGCTGAACCCGAACAACCATGCACTGGACGGGGGCCGGGCCAGCTCTGCCATGGAAGTGGAGGCCGTCGCGCAGATTGCACGGATGTTCGGCTGGTCTGAACCCTACCTGGGCCACCTGACCTCCAGTGGTACGATTGCGAACCTCGAAGCGCTGTGGGTGGCTGGAAAACTGGCACCGCGCCGGCGCATTCTTGCCAGCGAGCAGGCGCACTATACCCACGAACGCATCTCTGGAGTGCTGCAACTACCCTTCACGGCGATTAAGGCGGATGTCGCCGGGCGCTTGCAGCTGGACGCTCTTGAGGACGAGCTGCGCAAGGGCGACGTGGGCACGGTGGTGGCCACGCTGGGCACCACAGCGATTGGCGCGGTAGATCCGCTGCCGGAGATCCTTGAACTCGCCCGGCGGTATGGCTGTCGTGTTCATGTAGACGCCGCCTATGGAGGCTACTTCCGGCTGATTCGCGCAGAGCTTGCCGAACCAGCGCGGCGGGCCTTTGAGGCAATCGACCAGGCCGATTCGATAGTCGTGGATCCGCATAAGCACGGTCTGCAGCCCTACGGTTGCGGGTGTGTACTGTTTTGCGATCCGGCAGTGGGGCAGTTTTACAAGCATGACTCGCCTTACACTTACTTCACCTCAAAAGAACTTCACCTGGGCGAGATTTCTCTCGAGTGTTCAAGGGCAGGAGCGGCGGCCGTGGCGCTGTGGGCCACTCAGCGTTTGCTGCCGCTGGAGTCCGGTGGGGAATTCGCACTGGGGCTGATGAAGGGCCGCGACGCAGCACTGGAGTTTGACCGCCGTCTGCGCGCAGACTCGCGCTTTGTTGCACGGACGGCAGGCGAGCCGGAGTTGGATATTGTGGTGTGGCGGGTGGCCGGGAAAACACAGATGGAATCCTCTGAGCTGGCACATGCAATTTTTAGTGCATGTGCCGGATACAATCTCCACCTGGCCCTTGTACAATTGCCGCACTCTTGGTTTGAGGGCTTCAGCATTCCTGCGCAGGGGCAGGGTTACGGGACCTGTCTGCGCTCTGTGCTGATGAAACCCGAACACTCTGAGTGGCTCCCAGAGATTTGGGATAGACTGGGGCTTGCTTTCGCCAAGGTTCTGGGAAGGACGCATTGATGCCGAAAATTGAGGATAGGGCGAGCACGAAAGAAAACGTTCTCATTCAAGTGAGGGATTGTTCCGTGGTGTTGCTGCCATCGCTCGGCGGAAAAATCGCTTCAATCCGCTTTGGTGAGTGCGAACTGCTGCAAACCCCACTGGCCGTGCCTGCTCCTCGCACACGCACCATGAGCTTCGACGCAGGCGATGCAAGCGGATGGGATGAGTGCATTCCCTCAGTTGCATCATGCCGCGTGAAGACCACCGAAGGTGAAGCGGAGATTCCCGATCATGGTGATCTGTGGCGCGTCGAGTGGCAGGTGGTGAATGCCGATGAGCGCTCAGCCACACTTGCCGGAGAATGCTTTTCCCTGCCTCTGCAGTTGGAGCGCACACTGCGACTGGATGAAACCGAGGCCGGCTATCGCCTGGCCCTCTCTTATGCAATCACGAACACGGGCAAACAGACCGTGCCGTGGTCGTGGTGTTCACATCCACTGTTTGCCACAGATCCTGGTGACACTTTGCGACTGCCGGAAACCATCTCCACGCTGCGCCTGGAAGGCTCGGGCGGAAACCGGCTGGGCATTAGCGGAGACACCGTGTCCTGGCCATTGGCACGGTTGACCGATGGAGGCGAAGCTGATCTGAGTGTCGCAATGCCTGCCGATGCCGGACTGGGAGATAAGTTGTTTGCGGGACCACTGAGCCCACATGAGAACTGGTGCGAAATTCTTCGCCCGCGCGCCGGCGTGCGCATTCGCATTCGATTTGACTCAACACGCACACCCTATCTTGGCCTTTGGCTCTGCTACGGCGGATGGCCTGAGCGGCCCGGA
>JAJXXG010000685.1 GCA_021781255.1 Acidobacteriota bacterium | reverse complement strand
CGCGAATGTTGGAGGTCTGGGAAAGGGCGAACAGCTTATGATGCTCCCGGTCGAGGGCCAAGTTACCTGAGAGTCCGGGTACATCATTGAGCTTCACCTGGGAGAAGCGGGATCCGGATAAACTCGTTCGCCTGTCTAGCAGCGCGATGCTGTTTGGGAGCAGTCCCCAACCGCTGACAAAGGCACGGCCGGAGTCGTCCAGCATGGCAAGGCTCTCACAACAATACTTGAAGGAGACGTCAAGGGGCGTCAGTGAGGCGACATCGGTTTCGCCCCGGGCAGTCAAGAGGAGGTCCCAGATCGCAACGTGGTCCGTGCTGGGATCCTGCACCTCAAGACGCAGGGAACGACCGTCCGGGAACCACCACAGGGTTTGCGGCGATCCGGCAAAAGACTGCAGCTTTTGCGTTGTCGATCCCTGGTCTTTTGTGACATAGATCGAATCGCCGAAGGTATACGCGATCGTACCGCCGTCCGGAGACCAAGCCGCGGCGTGGCACAGGAGAGTGCCAACGCGGCGGGGCTTGCCGGTTGGGACGGGGACAATCCACAACTCTCGCTCTTGCTCCATCCCCTCCCAGGCGAGCACAAGAAGTTCCTTTCCATCAGGAGAAATGGACTCGGGCTTGGCGTTTGCCAACGGGGTGGGGACCAAACGGACTTGACCATCCTCGACCGAAACGGAAGATACGATATTACGCCCGTCCTTCACTTCCCCGAAGTAGACTTTCCCCCCACCCGCAACCAAGCCGATCTTCTGTGTGGCATCCGATGTCAGTGGGGTGAAGTCTATGAGTTCCATGTGCAACGGCGCCGTGAAGGAGTGCACGGCAAAGGCTGTCATTCCAAAGATTGCTATCAGGGCAAGTGCGGCCGCAGCCCAATGAATCCCTTTTCGAACCTTGGGTCGATCGGTATAAGCCGGGACAACAGGCACGACTACGGGGGATGGCTCTGGCTGGTCTGCGTGATATGCGTGGGCTGGCTCTTCGGGCTTGCTTTCGCCGTTCTTCAGCCACGCGTCGATCTCATGCGGAAAGGCGTACACTGCGTGGCGCTTGCCCCCCGGCACCCGATGGACCGGCAAGTCCCTCTCTTTTTCCCAACGAATCGCCGTCCGGATGTCCCGCCCAAGGTAGGCGGCGATGCCCTTCCACGAGTCAATTCTTCCGTTTGTCGATGGCCCCGCCTGCATGTGTCGCTAGTCTCCTCGCTCCGGCCTCGTGGGGAGGGATCTCTGAGCCTGAAGCTATCAAATGTCACTTATAACCATCAATTGTCAAGTTGCGCCTGTTGTGAATCATAGCTGGTCTCCGGTTGAATGAATATCTAAATTGTGCTGCATGGATTTCCTGGTTGCGGATTAACCCGCGCGTTTTGTGTGATCTGCATTGCGTGGGCAGGAAGACAGCGCGTTGGGGGCTCATGATGCGTTCATTATTTCCGTCCTTGCTAGCCTGCTGCAAAAGGTCAGACCTGAAGGGACATGAAGTTAATTGTGCTCCGAAGCTCTCAATAACAAGAGCGCTCAACAGTCATTGGAGTGCCGCCCTCTTATCCGGCTCACTTGGATCGCTTCCCGTCGGATATGGCCTGCGGCGTACTGCGCTTGCAATACTTCTCTGCGGCTTTGTGGCAGGCTGCAGCGGCGGAAGCAGCCAAGGCGGCGGAACCCAGCCGCAACCGACTATTTCATCGGTGAGCGTTGCGTGTGCTCCGTCCTCCATCCTTATTACCCAGACTGCGACCTGCACGCCAACCATCACGGGCACCGGAAACTACAGTTCGTCGGTTACCTGGTCCGTGAGCCCGGAGAATGTCGGCACGATCAGCAGTGCCGGGGTGTTTACTCCAACCGCGGCCGGAACAGCGGCCATTACAGCTACTTCAACGCAAGACACTACAAAATCCGGCGCTGGTTCGATCACCGCAGCGAACACAACTGCCTTGGCGATATCCATCACCGACCTGCCATCCGGAACACCCGGGGCCGTTACGGTGACGGACCCGAACGGCCAAGAGACTCAAGTAGCTGCCAGCCAGATGATTGCGGCCATACCTGGAACTTACACGGTCACCGCATCATCTGTTACTGCCGGCTCGAGCACCTATATTGCAAAATTACAGACACAAACGGCGCAGGTTACCTCTGGCAGTCCGACTTCAGTCGCTGTTGACTATTATGACGTCATACCGCAGTCTACAAAGGTTTTGGATACATCGGGCATGGAAAGTCTGCAGATTTCCTCCGATGGCTCTACCCTGACTATCAGCAGTGCCAGCACAGTTGCCCAATCGCTGCAAGCGGGGAATGTACTCGTAGTCCCGCCCTTGGGAGCCAACAGCGTAGCACCCTTTGGATTGCTTCGAAAGATCACGGCAGTCAGTCCTGGATCCTCGGTAATTGTTGTAACAGTTCAGAGTGCCACCTTGGCCGATGCGTTTCAGCGACTTTCCATCGGGCTCAATAGCCAGGCTAACTCGGCGAATGTTCAATCTGTGCGCACCCTATCCGGCGTGGTATTTCATCCTGGAACCACGTTAGGGCCGCACCCTCTGGCCCGCTCTATCTCCACTTCCAATGCGGTTCAGGATCCATGCGGAAGCTCTTCCCTCGGCGTATTTGACATTCCCGAATCAATCAGCTTCGATCCGGAGGTTGGGATTACGCTCAGCGGACAGGTCGAGGTCTGCTCAGGGCTCAACTTCAGCGTGGACATGGTGGGGAAGGGGCTCTTCAACCTTCAACCGCAGCTCAACTCTTTGACCGCGACCGCGACAGTAGGCGAATACTCCGATCTCTCATTGCAAGGGGAATTTCTGAGTGGCTCATTTGATCCTGATCCGATCGTGTTGGGTACGCTGGTAGCTCCCACCATCCCTGTGCCGGGACTGCCAATCTGGGTTACTCCGGTGGTGACTGTTTTCGCGGGGGCCAGCGGAAATATCTCCGCCGGGTTTTCGACCGAAGCCAGCGAGGCAGGATCAATTACCGGCGGCGTTAATTACTCGTCGGGGCAGTGGACGCCGGTTCAGCCCACCCCGTCTCTGCAGTTCTCCTTTACGCCACCGGTGATTGACAGTTCTCTCGAAGCAAAGGCGTATGCGGGGGTTGGGATAGACCTCAAGGTGTGGGATTTGGTTGGGCCCTCGTTCAAGCCGGATGGCTATATAGAATTCAACGCCGATATCAATGCGAACCCATGGTGGACGCTCATTGGTGGCATAGAGGGCCCTATGAGCGTGGATGTGGGTTTCCTTGGCGAAAATCTCGCAAGCTACAGCCTTGGCAACATGTTCGACTACAGCACAACCATTAAATCGGCTTCCGGACCGTTCTCCCCGTCGTCGTCGAGCCCCGTTATCCAGACCCTTTCGCCGGCTCAAATTGCAGCTGGCAGCCCTGCCTTTACGCTGGGGGTTGCTGGCAGTAATTTCGTGCCGGGCGCAGTCGTCAATTTCGGATCTACACCGCTTGTGACCAATTGGCAGAACTCTGGAGCACTGACTGCGGCGGTTCCCGCGACGGTCGTCGCTCAAGCTGGAACTATTCCGGTTACAGTGACAAATCCGGGCACAGGTGGCGGATCGGCCGCTGCGACATTTACGGTGGCGCCGTTCATTACAATCAGCCCCGTTTTGGTGTATGTTCCTGCAGGGTCATTGCAGACGTTCACCGCATCAGTCGCCTCGGGCGGAAGCGTCACGTGGGGTGTCGAAGAAGGCGCCTCGGGCGGAAGCATCACGAGCGCAGGCATCTATGCCGCTCCGACATTTACGGGCACATATCACGTCATCGCAACGAATACAGCGAATACGTCCGAATCAGCGACCGCGACCGTGAATGTCGTTGCCGGACCATCCATCAGGACGCTGCACTCGTTCGACCATTCCACGGAAGGCGCAGGTCCCTGGGGCGGTCCGGTCTTTGGAAGCGACGGGTATTTGTATGGAACGACGGAAGCAGGTGGCGACTTGTCGTGTTCGTACATTGCGTCTTTAGCAGGCTGTGGATCGATCTACAAAGCCGACACTGCCGGGAATGTGACAACTCTGCATCAATTCTCCGGTCTGGACGGCGCATATCCAAGCGCCTCACTTCTGCAGACACCATCCGGGTCCTGGTACGGAACCACAGAATTTGGAGGAACAAACACTTCCGATTGCATGGCGGGCGGGACATCCACTTTCGCAGGATGCGGAGCATTGTTCAGTGTAGATGCCTCCCAGAATTTCAATGTACTGTACTCGTTCGGCCCATATAGCGCAGCCGTTGGGGTTGGCCCGGATGCAGCATTGATCCAGGCTGCAGACGGAAGCATATACGGCGCAAGCCTCGTCGGGGGCAGTGTTACATGCGGCGGTAGCGTAGATGGAGTCTCGGAACCAAGCTGCGGAACCATCTTTCAACTTAACAGCCTGGGCATTCCCGCCTTGGAGCATAGCTTCTCAGGGCCTGATGGCGCGTATCCGGCGGCTGCACTGCTTCAAATGCCAGACGGAAACTTTTACGGGACCACCATCGGCGGAGGGGATCAAACCTGCTCGTCGTATGCATCGCCCGGCTGCGGCACGGTATTTCAAATGACAGCGTCTAGCGCGGTGAAGGTTCTTCACTCATTTGCGCAGCAGGATGGCGCCGCACCGGATGCGCAATTGATCGTCGGGAAAGACGGCCAGATGTACGGAACGACGCTTTCCGGGGGGAGTACAAGCTGCTCAGGCGGCGCATCCTGGTCGGGCTGTGGGACCGTGTTCAAGATTGACACGGCCGGGAACTTTACGCCGCTTCATAGCTTCTCAGGCCCGGATGGAGCATACCCCGCCCAACTGGTGCAGGCCTCTGACGGCTACTTTTATGGAACCACCGAGTCCGGCGGCGATACCAGTTGCACGGGTCCTTACGGACCCGGGTGCGGCACCGTTTTTCGCATGGACGCGGCTGGCAATGTGACCGTTCTTTACGCATTCACAGGTCAATCAGATGGTTCATGGCCCGAATCAGCGCTTGTCCAGGGAACAGACGGCAACCTTTATGGCACAACCGCATATGGGGGGACGAACGACGATGGCGTCATCTTCCAAATCTCAAACCTGGCGGCATTGGCCGCGACCACGCCGCGAGTGGGAACGCCCCAAGTGGTGAAGCCATTCATTGCTCCGCGGCAGGTGACGCGGCCGCACATTGCGTTACCAAGGCCAGCGCAATCTCTGCAGCACTGACCTACTGGGAGCAGGGCCGGCAATGCGCGGGTGTGCGCATCAACTTGGAAGATGTTCTTGATCGATAATTCTCAACGCCGGGCCAAGGATTCGAGAGGAAACGCGCTGGGATGCTGAATAAGGACGGAAACAAGTGTGAAAAGTGTGGTGCTTGGCGCGGTGACCTTCTTATCGCTTTTGACCGGTGGCATTTCGGACTGCGGAGGCGGCGCTGCTTCGGGCGACAGCGGGGGGCGGAGCGACGAAGCCCGGCACAACCGCAGGCTCTTACACCATCACGATCACCGGAGTGTCTGGATCCACGACAGAGACGGGCGCGATTACCCTCACGATGCAATAGATGGGACAGGACGGAGGACTTATGGCTGATCACAAATCACTTGCTTCCGCACTGCTCTTCGCAGGCAGCGCACTGTGCTTCTTCCTTCCGTTTGTCGCAGTGTCCTGCGGCGGAGTTGAAGCGTTTACGCTGACCGGTCAGCAACTGGCCACCGGAACTACCCTTTCGCAGCCGGAGCCATTCGGGCCGCCGCAAAAGCAGCACATCGACGCGGACCCCTTCGCCGCCATCGCAGGCCTCTGCGCGTTAGTTGGTGTTTTCTTGAGTATCACGGGGAGGACGATGGCCAGTGGGCGGGCTGTTGCAGCAGGTGCAGGCGCCGTGTCCCTCATCATTCTGAGGTCCCACCTCAATGGCGAATTGCAGAGCCAGGCCGGAGGAATGGTGCAGGCGAATTATCAAACCGGCTACACCCTCGCACTCGCTCTATTGGTTGCGAGCGCCATTTGGAACGTCTTCATGCTCTTGCAGAGCAGGCGCGCGGCCGCGTCCGAAGTCGGCATTCAACGCGCCGAGTCATCCTGATGGCGCCAAGTGAAAGCATGCGAGGTCTTGGCGATTTGCGCGGCGAGCTGAATTCGTGCATGCCGCCACAAATGGAAAGTCGCGGTAGATGCGAAGTCAATGACCTGCGAAATGAGAGTCAATTGCCTGAACACCCCCGCAGAGTTCACCGAAAAGGGCGCGTGACTCCATCCATGGTTTTTGCTTTGCGCCTTGGTGAGCATGCCGCTAAGTAGGGTTTTGCCGCGAAAGAGGAACAACGAAGGCCGGCGAGCAGCCGCGGTGCACTTTCCACTCCGCAGCAAATCTACCGCGGGTAGATGTTTTGCACAGCGGGATCGTCGGAGTTCGAGGTCACATAGTTGCCGACTCATTGATGAGAGGTTAAACACACAATACGCATTTGCAAAGCGAGACACCACGATGAAATCGCGACTTTTAAGCTTGATAGCAATTGTTGGCGTGGCACTAGCCGTGTTCTTGTTTTGGAGCGGTCCGCACTCCGTCAGGGGATCCGGGCAAAACATTGTTGTTCTCTGTCCATCATGCAGTTTCGATGGAGTTCCCAGTGGCGGATATCTGGCGCTGATGGATGCCAACAGCGAGGAGATTTGGTTGTACTCCGACGCTGCGTTTGAAGGCAAGGCAAGTCCCATCCGCTGGGGCAAGCTCACCTTAGGACAACCTGTTGCACGCCTGGCACCGCAGGCGACGAAGTAAGAAACCTTTCCGAGGAGCAAACATATGGCCGCAACTGCATTTGTCATCAAGTCCTGGTCTGCTGCGAACCTGCAGGATTCGGACGCAAATTACGTCAACATCTCCGGCCGCGCGGGCGGCTTGGTTGCCTGGCTGCTGAACCTGCTGGGCATCAGCCCCACCGTTCAACTGATCGTGCAGGCCGACAAGATCATCTTCCGCAAGGGTTCGCTCGAAGGCACCCTGAACTTCATCACGCCACTTGAGAACACTTGCTCGACCTTCTACGCCTTCAAACGGCCGCTCAAAGAGGCCGTGATCCTGGGTTTCATTCTTGGCGCCATGACGTTCTTCTCATTTGGTCTTATAGGGATCGCAATCGCCATCCTGTACTACGTACTCAATAAGACACTGACGGTCGGCTTCACGGACATCGGCGGCAGGATAAGCGAAATTCCCTTCAAGCGCTCGGTGATTGAAGGAAAAACGCTGGATGAATCGGAAGCTGCCCGTGTGTGCGAGATCATTCAGCGCCTGGTGGACGCAAGGCGTGAACGCGCAACCATCACTGCGTGACATCAGCAGTCCGGTCCTGAAGGCTATTCGATCCAGAGCCACCAGCCCTCCCGCCAGCAAGCATAGAAACGAACGGAGACGCACGATGAAATCAATTCTCAAAGTCGCACTGTTCTGCATCCTCACGAGTTCCTTCGTACACGCACAGTTCTTCTCTCTAAGCCAGCCTAAGACCGTGCCGCTTCTGGTCAGCCGTCCACCGCAGTTTGGCCTCACTGTGAAACGCGTAGCGTTCGGCAATCCAGAAGGGACATGTTTGAACCAGGCCACTGAGTTGATTGACAGCAAACTCATTCCGATCTTTCAGCAGGGTGGAATGGATGTTGTTGAGCGGCAGGCTCTGAACCAGATCATGTCCGAGAATCGTTTTGGCCAGAGCGGCTATGAGGATCCAAACAGCGCTGCGCAACTCGGCAGGATTCTCGGACCGAGCGCGTTGATCATCGTCAGTGTCAACACCTGCTCCCCATCGCAACAGCCACTCTTTAATGATCAACGCAACTTTCTCAATAACTCGGTGGTTCGCACCTTCATCTCCAAAACACGGTATTCGTTGGAGGGCTCTCTGCGGGTTGTAGACCTCACCACTGGGCAAATCCTGGGCTCGCATGGCTTTCAGAGCCATCCGGAGCAGCAGAACCAGTCGCAACAGGGCCAACCTGAATTT
>JAJXXG010000095.1 GCA_021781255.1 Acidobacteriota bacterium | reverse complement strand
TGAAGGAAACCAGCGTGGTCGGTCGCCAATGAATCTTCGCATCGGCAGTCGCGGCTCGCAGCTCGCCCTCTGGCAGGCCAACCACATCGCCGCGCTCCTGCGCGGGCAGGGCCATCATGTCGAAATCGAAATCATCAAAACCACCGGCGACCGCCTGCAGGCTGTCACCTTCGCCCAGGTCGCGGCGGAATCCGGAACGACAAAGGGCATGTTCACCAAAGAAATTGAAGAGGCCTTAGCCGAGGGGCGCATTGACCTCGCCGTACACTCGCTCAAAGACCTGCCCACCGAGTTGCCCGAGCCCTTCGCCCTGGCCGCGACGCCGCCCCGCGTCGATCCCCGCGACGTTTTTGTCTCCGTGAATTTTCCTGATCTCGCCTCGCTCCCGCAGGGCGCAAAAGTAGGCACCAGCAGCCAGCGCCGCCGCGCGCAGTTGAAAGCCCTCCGACCAGACATTGAAGCCGTCGAGTTTCGTGGCAACGTCGATACCCGCCTGCGCAAGCTTTCCGAGGGTCAGGTGGACGCCATTCTGCTCGCAGCCGCCGGCCTCGACCGCCTTGAGAAAACCGAGTGGGTCCGCGAGCGCCTCGATCCCAAAGATTTCTGCCCGGCCGCCGGCCAGGGTTCGCTCGGCATTGAGACGCGCAAAGACGCCGCCGCAACCATCGCCGCCGTGGCCTTTCTTGACGACGCAGACACGCGCTTTGCCGTCACCGCCGAGCGCGCAGCACTGGCCGCGCTGGGCGGTGGATGCCAGGTTCCCATCGGCGTCCACTGCCGCCCTCTGCCGGAGCAGGGCAAGGCGGCAGAGCAGTGGTGCGAAATCTTTGCCGTCGTTGCCGCGCCAGAATCCGGTCAGGCCGTGCGCTTCTTCCATCGCGCGCATCAGCAGAGCACAGACCCCGCAGCCCTGGGCCGCCTCGTCGCGGAAAAGCTCATTGCCGCAGGCGCAGGCCCGCTTCTCGAAGCCCCCGGTGAGGCCGTCCGGTGACTTCGTTGCCGCTTGCCGGCCGCCGCATTCTCGTCACCCGCGCGGCAAAGCAGGCAGGAAAGCTCAGCGAAGGGCTGCGCGCCCTCGGCGCCATTCCCGTCGAAGTTCCCGTCCTTGAAATCCTGCCACCCGCAGACTTCGCGCCGCTCGACGCCGTGCTCCACCGGCTCGACCGCTACGACTGGCTCATCCTCACCAGCGCCAACGCCGTCCGCGCGCTCTCCGAGCGAGCATCCCGTGCTGGAATCTCCTTCACGCAGGCCACCCCGCCGCAGGTGGCCGCCATAGGCGAGGCAACCGCCGCAGAAGCTGAAAAATGCGGACTCATAATCACTCTGACCCCGGAATCCTACGTAGCTGAAAGCCTCATCTCCGCGCTCAAAGCGCAGATTGCCGGCAAGCGCATCCTGCTCGTTCGCGCCGCCGTTGCCCGCGACGTCATCCCAGACGCTCTGCGCGCCGCCGGTGCAACCATCGATGTAGTCGACGCCTACCGCAACGCCATGCCCGCCGCCGCGCCGGAGCAGCTTCGCCGCGCCCTCGCCGAGGGAATCGACGCAGCCACCTTCACCAGCTCCTCCAGCGCCACGCATCTCGCGGAAGCAGCAAAGCAGGCCGGCATCGCCTTCCCATTCGCAGACGTTCCAGCAGTCTCCATCGGCCCCATCACCAGTCAGACTCTGCGCGAATTAGGCTGGCCGCCAGCCGCCGAAGCCAACCCCTTCGACATCCCCGGCCTCATCGCCGCCGTCGCTAGCTTGCTGACCCGCTGACCCGCTGACCGGCTAACTCCGCGAGCGCCGCTCAATCACGACGACCACGTCTTATCCTTCGATCGGCACAGCGGCTCCAGATTGCACTTGTCGCACTTGGGCTTGCGCGCATCGCACACCTGCCGTCCGTGATGGATGAGCTGATGCGAGAAGCTGATCCAGCGCTCCTGCGGCAGCACCTTCATCAGCTCCTGCTCCACCTTTTGCGGCGTGTCGCCCTTGGCCAGCCCCAGCCGCCGCGCAATGCGAAACACATGCGTATCCACCACTACGCCCTCGGCCTTGCCGAAGCAAACACCCAGCACCACATTGGCAGTCTTCCGCGCCGCGCCCGGCACGGTAGTCAGCTCCGCCAGCGTCTGGGGCACCTTGCCGCCAAACTCCTCGGTAATCTTCTTCGCCGCGCCCTGAATTGACTTCGCCTTGTTGCGAAAGAAGCCGGTTGTCCGAACCAGCGCCTCAAGCTCAGGCAGCGTAGCCTTGGCCATTGCCGCCGCAGTAGGGAAGCGACGAAACAATTCCGGCGTCACCTTATTCACCCGCGCGTCCGTACACTGCGCGGAAAGAATCGTCGCCACCAACAGTTCCCAAGGCGAGCGATGGTCCAGCGCGCACTCCACATCGGGATACGCCTCGTCCAGCCCCTTCAGAATCGCCGCAACGCGCTCCGGCGCAAGGTCGCCGCATGAGGCAGTCTGGCGATTTGGCCGCTTCGCGGCGGTCTTCGTCGTGGCGGATTGTTTGCGAGAAGCTGTCTTTTTGGCCAGCATGGTTGCGAGTGTATTCCTGCCTGCGAGCAAATGATTTCAACGAGCAGCGGGCGCCCGTGGTCGGAGCTTCAATCTCTCCTCGTTCCCGAGGAGCTTTGCTCACTAAAACTCCGCATCTTCATCGAGCGTTCAAGGCATGTCTCCACAAATGCATGGATTTTTTCATTCGGCGCTAAAGCTTGCCTTCGAGCCACCCGCCCAGCTTCTCCACCGGCAGCCGCAGCCCCAGGAAGAACTGCCCAAACAGCGCATACACCGCGCTCACCTCATCAAAGCGCATCTCGTAAATCAGCTTCTTGAAGACCACCGGGTCCTCGGCGAACAGGTCCACGCCCCACTCCCAGTCGTCCATGCCAATCGAACCAGAAATAATCTGCTTCACCACGTCGCCATAGCGCCGCCCGATCAGCCCATGCAGGTGCATCATGCGCTGGCGCTCGGCAAAGGGAACCGTGTACCAGTTCTTGTCCTCGCCGCGCTTGCGGTCCATGGGATAAAAGCACAAGTACTTTGCCTCCGGCACAGCAGGGAAGAGCCGCGGCTTCATCGCTTCGGCTCCGCGCTTCAGCGAGGCCTCCACCTCGGCATTCCACTCCGCCGTGTGCATCTCAAATCCCTTCTCCGACGCCGCCTCATACGTCTTCCGGCTGGACTCGTACAGCCCCAGTTCCACCACCGACACATACGAGTGCCGCTGTTCGAGAAAGTCGTAGAACTCCGTCTGGGCCAGATCCAGCTCCACCTGGTTCAGCGCCTCCATCGACTCCCGGAAATGCACCACAATCAAGTCGCCCTTGTGGCCCAACTGTGAATACACCGCCGTTTGCACCGGCCCATCCGCACCGGCGCGCTCCATTCCTCTCAGCGTTGCAACAGCCTCGCCCGCAATGCGCGTGCGTTCGCCCTCCGCGCAGGAGCGCCACGCCTTCCAGTCAAAGCGGAAAAACTGATGCAGCAGGCAAGAGCCTTCAAGAGTCAGCGGAACAGGGGGAAAGTCAGCCAATGGAACCACCTCGCAGATTTCGTGCAACACCCCTCATCCTAGCAAAAGGCGAAGCCGCATCCTCCTGTCCATCGCTGCGCATGGCGCTCATTGCGGGATTGACCCCGCCCCGGGCCTATATACTGAATTGGCCCATGACCGAAAGAATCCTTGCATTCCTTGTGCAATTTATTACGCGTGTCATCGATATGGGCGGGTACGCCGGAATTGTCGCACTGATGGGCATCGAATCGGCCTGCATCCCGCTCCCCTCTGAAATCATCATGCCCTTCGCCGGATACCTGGTCTATCTGGGCCACTTCAGCCTGTTCTGGGCCGCCACCATGGGCGCCATCGGCTGCAACCTCGGCTCGGTCGTCGCCTACTGGATCGGAGCCAAAGGCGGCCGCCCACTCGTCGAGCGCTACGGCAAGTGGGTCCTGATGAGCCGCCACGACCTCGACCGCATGACCTGGTTCTTCCAGAAGTACGGTTCCATCACGGTCCTTATCGCGCGTCTGCTGCCGGTCGTGCGCACATTCATCGCTTTCCCGGCGGGCATTGCGAAGATGCCGCAGTGGCGCTTTCACATCTATACTTTTGTGGGCTCATGGCCGTGGTGCTTTGGCCTGGCCTATGTGGGCATGAAGCTGGGCGAAAAGTGGCACACCGACCCGCGCTTTGAGCAGGCATTCCATCGTTTTCACCTGGTCGTTGAAATTGCGCTCGTCGCGGGCATCGTCTGGTTTGTCTGGGCGCACATCAACCGCAACAGCCAGCGGGAGGCAGCATGAGCCCCGTGCGGGATAAGATGCCGCCCAGCGGCGTACACTGTGTAGTCTGATCGAATTCGAATCGATGCGGTCTTTCTTGAAATGCAGCAGCAAACAAAGGAAGGTTAGGAGAAGCAATGGCAACTGAAGAAAAAGGCGGCCAGCAGACTGCCGATGCGTCACAAATTGCGCCCGCCAAGGGCAAGCTGGGAGTGATGGTGGTCGGCCTGGGTGCCGTGGCCACTACGATGATCGCCGGGGTTGAGGCCGTCCGCCGCGGACTCGCCAAACCCATCGGCTCGCTTACGCAGATGGGCACCATTCGCCTGGGCAAGCGCACTGAAAACAAGTCGCCGCTGATCAAGGATTTTGTTCCGCTGGCTGATCTGAATGACGTCGTCTTCACCGGCTGGGACATCTTCGAGGACAACGTCTACGAGTCCGCGGCCCACGCCAAGGTGCTGGACAAGGAAACCCTCGACCAGCTCAAGCCCTATCTGGAAACCATCAAGCCCATGCCCGCGGTCTTTGACCAGTACTACGTCAAGCGCCTGCACGGCACCCACGTCAAGAAGGGCAAAAACAAGCGCGACCTCGCGGACCAGGTCATCGCCGACATCCGCAACTTCAAGAAGACCGTAGACCGCGTTGTCATGATCTGGTGCGGCTCAACGGAAATCTTCCTCGAACCGACAGCGGTGCATCAGACCATTGAGGCGTTTGAGAAGGGCCTTGAGAGCAACGACATCGGCATCGCGCCCTCGCAGATTTATGCCTACGCCGCGCTGTCTGAAGGCGTGCCCTTCGCCAACGGCGCGCCCAACCTCACCGTCGATGCCCCCGCGCTCATCGATCTGTCGAAGAAGAACGCGGCTCCCATCTGCGGCAAGGACTTCAAAACCGGCCAGACCTTTATGAAGACCGTGCTCGCGCCCGCCTTCAAGGCCCGCATGCTCGGCGTCTCCGGCTGGTTCTCAACCAACATCCTCGGCAACCGCGACGGCGAAGTGCTCGACGATCCGCAGTCCTTCAAGACCAAGGAAGAGTCCAAGCTCGGCTCACTCGACTACATCTTTCAGCCGGAGCTTTACCCCGATCTCTACAAGGACATCTACCACAAGATCCGCATCAACTATTACCCTCCGCGTGGCGATGACAAAGAGGCCTGGGACAACATCGACATCTTCGGCTGGCTCGGTTACCCGATGCAGATCAAGGTGGATTTCCTCTGTCGTGACTCCATCCTCGCCGCGCCCATCGCGCTCGACCTCGTCCTGTTCCTCGACCTGGCCAAGCGCACGCCCTCGCTGCGTTCCATCGGCATCCAGGAGTGGCTGAGCTTCTATCTCAAGTCGCCCCAGACCGCCGAGGGTCTCTATCCCGAGCACGATCTCTTCATCCAGTCCATGAAGCTGAAGAACACGCTGCGCCACATCATGGGCGTGGGCCTCATCACGCACCTCGGCCTGGAATACTACGACTAGGCCACTCCGCCAGGGCAACGCTCGCCCGTTGCTCTGCTAAATCAACGCGACATCGCAGGGCCCCATCTTCACCGGTGGGGCTTCCTCATTGACTTAGCTGAATTTCCAACCCTGCAACCGCCCGGAACTGACCTTCGTTGCAAGGTGGAATGTGCGATGATCCTTCAGATATGCTGATTACGGGCGACATTGTGGTTGAGCGCCAGCGCTCGGCAACAGTCCAACCCGGCTTGCACAATCTGAGTTTCAGTCTGGTGGCGCCATGCGCTTTGCAAATGCGGTTTTCTATCTCTCGATCCTCTGTGCCCCTTCGCTCACCATGGCAGCGCAAGCGCCCGCGCCTGCAGTGCCGCCCTCCACTCCCGCGCAAACCGCACCCGCCCCAACCCCTTCGCCGGCGCCGCAGGCCGCTGCAGCCGCGCCTGCACCGGTTGCGCCATCCACTATGCTGCAGCCCGCCCTCACCACAGTGCAGCAGACCCTGAACGCTCTCCAGTTGGAAAAATGGAAGAAGGGAACCATCCGCGAGGAAGCCGCCAGCGAAGTCGGCTCCATTCTTCAGGATCTCAAGGAGAACGTGCCGCCCCTGTTGCAGGATGCCGACTCCGCTCCCGGTTCGCTCAGCAGAATGCTACCCCTGTCGCGACACCTCGATGCGCTCTATGATGTGCTCCTGCGCGTCGAAGAAGCCAGCCGTGTAGCCGCGTCCGGCGACCAGGTCGATCAGTTGCAACACGCCCTCGGCAGCCTGGCAGACGCGCGTCTTGCAATGGATAAAAGTATGCAGGAAGCAGCAGTGGCGCAGGAAAAGCAGGTCAGCGACCTTCGCATCAGCCTGCAGGCCCAGGCCGCAGTGAAGTGTCCGCCGCCGCCGCCACCGCCCGTCTGCCCGGCTCCTCCCAAGCGAAAACCCCTCAAGAAGCGCAAGCCGCCCACTACGACAAAGCCGCAACAGTCGCCCGCTCCGGCCACTACAACTCCGAAGACCGGCGAATAAATCGGCTGTTCCGTCGTCCGGCGACTATTCAAGGACGAGTTCGACAACCTGAATTGAATACCTAGGCACCGTGTGTGTAAACGCCGGTCCGGCGTTGGTCATGCTGCCTTTCACCGGAACAATCCGCGTTGGATCGGCAATCGAATTCGTTTCCTGCGTCGTCCTGCCGCTCAGCGTCGTGACCGCCGCATTGCTGCGAACATGCGCCGCGCCGTTGAGCTTGATCTCCACAGGCTGAGCCATCGACGAAGCGTTCACCAGCTTCACAAACAGCGTATGCGTCTTCGAGTTGTACGTTGCAGACTCGAACAGTCGCGGATTGGCCGTGCTCAGCCTTGTATCGAAAATCTGATCGCCCAGATGCGTGCTGAACATCACCTGCGCGTAGTAGCTCGGCGACCCGTAACTTGTCAGCGCCTCATAGCCAATCAGATCGCTCGGCCACTGCATGCCGCCCGGATTCACGTTGACAAAGAGCGGCGCATACGACGCCATTGCAACGATGTCGCTGTTGCGCTCCAGTCCCGTCATCCACGCCGCATCGCCCAGCGCCGCCCCCATGTCCGTCGTCGGCGAGCCCTCTCGCGTCGCCCATTCGCCAACCAGTATCTTCGGCCCTCTGCGGTCGTAGTGGTCGTAGCGGTGTACGTCCTCGAAGAACTGCTGCGCCGTGCGGTAGAAGTGCGTATGCAGGGCATGATCGTTGTCATCCAGAATGTCAGGACGCACGAGCGTGACGGGCGCCGCGGCCACAATCTGCAACCGGGGATACCGCGCCTTGATTGCTTTGTAGAACTGCGCAAAGCGCGCGTCATAGGTACCCGATGGATCGTGATACTCCTCGTTCCCAATCTCCACAAAGGCCAGGTGAAAGGGTGCTGGATGGCCATTCTTTGCGCGCTCGGCTCCCCAGCGCGTCGCCGTGCTGCCCGTCACGTACTCAATTTCGTCCAGCGCATCCTGCACGTACGGTTCCAGGTCGTTCCCGGGACTGATGTGATCCTGATTCAACGCGTAGCCGGAGAAGACCGCGAGCAGCGGCTCCATGTGCAGGTCTTCGCACCACGTCAGAAACTCCATCAGCCCCATGCCGTCAGAGGACCAGTAGCGCCACGGCGTCGTATGAGTAGGCCGGTCCACCAGCGGGCCAATGGTCTTCTTCCACTCGAAATGCTCGTTCAGCTGCTCGCCCTCCAGGTAATTCCCTCCCGGGAAGCGAAGAAACGCCGGATGCAATGCGGCCAGCT
>JAJXXG010000479.1 GCA_021781255.1 Acidobacteriota bacterium | reverse complement strand
CGGCGCCGGTGGCGCGCACCCGTCTTTGTGGATTTCTGCGGTGCATGAAGCCTCCTGAAAAGAGCAACCGGGCCATTCTACGGCACAGAACGCAGCCTGCGCTTGTTCTAAAACGTTTTTGCAGCCGGAGCGGGCGGGAGGAAACTGCCCGCCGCCGGGGCGCGGTAAGGGCGAATATAATTGCAATAGACAATTCATCTCCCTATCGAATAGCATGTCAATTTCATATTCGGGTTGGGACCGGGAGAGGGACTTGCAACCGTCTTGTTTTGTAACCTTGCATGGAAACGGCTGTCGCAAGAAAACGATTCACGCACAGCATTGTGTGCGTTCGCAGCCCCTCGCCACCGCAAGACACAACCTGCTGCCGCCTGGCCTGATTGCACGCCGGGCTGACCGCTGCCGAACAGGCTGAAGATTCAAGGGCGCACTACGCAAGCGAGCTTTGCTTTACTTCCTCCTCGATAAATCGAGGCATGAAATAGACTGAATTCGAGCCGGCGACGGCAAGGCAGGGAATGATGAAGAAATCGGAATCCGCAATCTTCGACCAGGCAGCACAGTCTCTGGACTCCTTCCAGATCGAGATTCCCTCCTGGGGATTCGCCAACACCGGCACGCGCTTTGGCAAGTTCACGCAGGCTGCGGCCGCATCGACCTTGGCCGAGAAATTCTCTGACGCAGCCGAGGTGCAGCGGCTGACTGGGGCAACACCGACGCTGGCGCTGCACGTTTTGTGGGACCTGCCCAATGGCGCTCGCGACGTGCCGCAGGTGCAGAACCTGGAGGAAAGCTTTGGAATCCGCGCCGGGTCCATCAATCCCAACCTGTTTCAGGACCAGGAATACAAGTACGGCTCCCTCTGCAACCCGGCGGATGAGATTCGCGAGCAGGCCGTAGGGCACGTGCTCGAGTCGATTGAGATTGCCAAGCGCCTGGGCTCGCGCGACCTTTCCCTGTGGCTGCCGGACGGGTCGAATTATCCCGGCACGCAGAGCATTCGCAAGCGCATCGGCTGGCTGGAGGACGCGCTGCGCACGGCCCATGCACACCTCGGGCCGGATCAGCGTCTGCTGGTCGAGTACAAGCCCTTTGAGCCGGCCTTCTATCACACCGACATTGCCGACTGGGGCATGGCGTCGCACCTGGCGCGCGAGGCCGGCGAGCAGGCGCGCGTGCTGGTGGATACGGGACATCATTATTCGTCGCAGAATATCGAGCAGATTGTGGCCTGGCTGCTGCATACCGGCCTGCTGGGCGGATTCCACTTCAACGACCGCCGCTATGCCGACGACGATCTGACGCTCGGCTCGATTGACCCGTACCAGATCTTCCGCATCTTCCATGAGATTCATGCCGGCGCGGAAGAGGGTCTGGCGCTGGACATCGCTTTCATGATCGACCAGAGCCACAACCTGAAGGGGAAGATCGAAGCCACCGTGCAGACCGTGGTGACTGCGCAGGAACTGTGGGTGAAGGCGGCGCTCGTCGATCGCAAGGAACTGGCGCGGCTGCAACAGGCCTGCGACCTGGTCGCGGCCGAGGAGCTTTTCCGCGGCGCATTCTGGCGCGACGTGCGCCCGCTGACGCGCGGCTGGCGTGAAGCGCGCGGGCTGCCGGCTGATCCGCTCCTGAGCCTGCGAAGTGACGGCTACGTGGAGCGGGTAAGCCAGGAGCGCGCTGGCCGTCACACAATAGTCAACAGTTACGCGTAAAACAGGTTATGCTTGATGCGCAGCGTTTCGGTAATGAAACAGCACCCAGGGAGACGAACGGTTGCGTAAAGCGAAGATCAAGCGGCTCTACCTGATTCCAATTCTTTCAAAGGCCCTCGACGTGCTCGAATTGCTGGAGCAGAACAACGCCCCGGTCACGCTCGAAGACGTCTTTCAGAAAACGCACATTTCCAAGACCAGCGTCTATCGCATTTTGAAGACGCTGGTTCACCGCGGCTATGTAGCCCAGTCGCAGGATGGGCAGTACCGGCTGGTATCGCGCCCGCGGCGGCTGCGATTCGGCTTTGCGGTACAAAGCGCGGACATGCCGTTCTCCGATGCGGTGGCGCAGAGCGTGACCGCGGCAGCCGCGGCGGCGGGCGTGGAACTGCTGACGCTCGACAATCGCCAGGACCCCGACGTCGCCATCCAGAATGCCCACGAACTGGTGAAGAAGCACGTTGACCTGGTGCTTGAGTTTCAGGTGGAAGAACATGTGGCGCCGCACGTGGCCAACATTTTCAAGAAAGCTGACATTCCGCTGGTAGCCATCGACGTGCCTCACCCTAATGCCACCTACTTTGGCGTGGACAACTTCGAAGTGGGCTTTGAGGCCGGTTCCCTGCTGGGCCAGTACGCGCTGCGGAAGTGGAAGGGCAAAGTGGACTGGGTGCTTGGCGTGGGATTCTCCGAGGCAGGCAACTTCGTGCAGAGCCGCATCACCGGAGCGTTTGAAGGGATTCGTGAACGGCTCAAGGATCTGCCGGCGGACCGCTATGTGCGCCTGGAGGGCAGAGGCATGCGCGAGCCAAGCCGCCAGGCCGTTACCGACTTCCTGCGCGATCGCCGCAAGGGCCAGCACATTCTGGTGGCCGCCGCGACGGATTCGAGCGCGCTGGGCGTGCTGGACGCCGCGCGCACGGCAGGCCAGGAAGAGGAATTTGCCATCGCCGGCCAGGATTGCATTCCTGAGGTGCTCGAGGAAATGCGAACAGGCAAGAGCGCAATTGTCGGCTCCATCTCGCACGAGGCGGAAAGCTACGGACCCCGGCTCATCCAGCTTGGAATTGCCCTGCTGCGCGGCTACACAGTGCCCCCGTACAACTATGTGCGCCACCGCGTGGTGACGCCGGATAACCTCGACGGCAGCGCGGACCAGGCAAAGGAGGAGTAGTTTCCTTCTGCCGCGCCAGCCGGATTGCCGAGCGCATGGGGGATTAAATAGTTGCGAGACCGGCCGTTCAATGATTCAAATACGGAATACTTTTTCTATTGATTATGATGTGGTATCGTTCTGTTGACCCTTGAATCTCCCCGCACGGTGGTTTCTATGACTCAGGCAACACTCGCTTCGCCCTCCCTCAAGTTCCTTGAAGACCGCTGGGACCCCAGCATTGCCGCGACGCTCGACGAACCGGAACTGTTGCGCTATCGCTCCAACCTGCTGGGTTCGGACCTGCGCATCACGAACTTTGCTGGCGGCAACACCAGCTCAAAGATCACGGAAACCGATCCGCTGACGGGCGAACCTGTCGAGGTGCTCTGGGTGAAGGGCTCCGGAGGCGACCTGGGCAGCATGAAGCGAGCCGGCTTCGCCACACTCTTCCAGCAGAAATTGCTGGCTCTTGAACGCAGCTACAGCGGCGTGGACGCGGAAGACGACATGGTGGCGATGTATTCGCTGTGCACCTTCCGCAACAATCCCGTGGCCGCATCCATTGACACGCCGCTGCATGGCTTTCTTCCCTTCCCGCACGTCGATCACCTGCACCCGGACTGGGGTATTGCGCTGGCAGCCTCAGCCAACGGCAAAGCCAAGATGGAGGAGTTCAACCGCGAGTTTGGCCACAAACTCATATGGGTCCCGTGGCAGCGCCCCGGCTTTGAACTCGCGATGATGATGAAGCGGGCCGTCGCCGAAAATCCAGACTGTGATGGCATCGTGCTGGGCGGACACGGGCTCTTTACCTGGGGGCAGACGCAGCGCGAGTGTTACGTGAGCACGCTCACGGTGATTGACCAGATTGGCCAGTTCATTGAGCGGCACGGCATTGCCAGGGGACCGGTGCGCTTTGGAGGCGAGATAGTTCCTGCGCGCGCGGATCGCAAGGATCTGGCCGTGCAGGTTGCGCCCTTTCTCCGCGGCAAGGTGAGCGCGCAAAACCGCTGGATTGCGAGCTTCACTGACGCCTCGGACGTGCTGCAGTTTGTGAACTCGAAGCACGCCAAAGAGCTTGCGTTCCTGGGAACCAGCTGTCCGGATCACTTTATCCGCACCAAAATTCGGCCGCTGTTTGTGCCCTGGGCAGCGGGCGCGAACATGGACGAACTGAAGAAGCAGATTGATCAATCGCTCAACGAATACCGCGAACAGTACCGCGCCTACTACCACTCCTTCGCCACACCGGAGTCGCCCGCGCTGCGCGACGCCAGCCCGACGGTTGTGCTGATTCAGGGGCTCGGCATGTTCAGCTTTGGCAAGAACAAAACTGAAGCGCGCATCACCGGCGAGTTTTATACGAACGCCATTCACGTGATGGAAGGCGCAAGCCTGCTGGGCGAGGGCGAGGTGAAGGGCACGGTTCCGCAATGCGGAGAGGGCGTTGACCCAGCCAGTTTCAAGATCTTTACCAACTACGTTGCGCTGCCTGCGCTTGAGGCGTTTCGCATTGAATACTGGGCGCTGGAAGAGGCGAAGCTTCGTCGCCAGCCCGCGGAGAAGGAACTGAGCCGCCGCATCGCTCTCGTGGTGGGAGGCGGCAGCGGCATTGGCCGCGAAGTGGCCCTGCTGGCCGCGGCGCGAGGCGCGCACGTGATGGTGGCCGACCGCGATGAAGCAGCAGCGGCCCGCGTAGCCGATGAACTGAAGAGTGTTACATCGAAGGAATTCGTGGGCATGACGCCCGTGGACATCCGCAACCGCGAGGCCATTGGCAAGGCGCTCACGGCCACGGTCGCCGCGTTTGGCGGAGTGGATATTCTCATTAACACGGCCGCTCTGTTCCCTTCTTCCCCCGATGGCGTGATCAGCGATGCGATGTGGGCCACCACGCTCGATGTGAACGTGACCGCAAATTACCTGCTGGCCGATGAGTCAGGCAAGCTGTTCAACGAACAGGGTCTCGACGGCTCGATAGTGCTGACGAGTTCGGCCAACGCTGTTGTCGCCAAGCGCGGCAGCGAAGCATACGACGTGAGCAAGGCGGCGCTTTCGCACCTGGTGCGCGAACTGGCCGTGGCTCTGTCGCCGCGCGTGCGTGTGAACGGCATCAGCCCGGCGACCGTAGTGAAGGGCTCGACGATGTTCCCGCGCGACCGGGTCCGCGCGTCGCTGACGAAGTACAACATTCCGTTTGAAGAGTCGCTGAGCGACGAGGAACTGCGCGGACTGCTCGCCGGCTTCTATGCCAAGCGCACCCTGACGCATCAGCCGATTGACCCATCGGATTGCGCCGAAGCCATTCTCTTTCTGGCCAGCCCGAAGGCGCGCTGCACCTCAGGCCACCTGATTCCGGTGGATGGCGGTCTCACGGAGGCGTTTCTGCGGTGAGCTCGCAAGAAGATTGGCCTGCGGAAAGCACGGCGCGCGTCGCCATCGACCTGGGAGCGGAAAGCTGTCGCGTTTCCCTGCTCCGCTGGCGCAGTGGCGTTCCGTCGATTGAACTGGTTCATCGCTTTCCAAACGGCCCAGTGCATCGGGGCAACTCACTTCGTTGGCCGTTGGTGACAATCCTCAGCGGCCTTGAAGAAGGTCTGCGCAAGGCGGCGCAACACGCGCCCGAGGGCATTGCCTCGATTGCCGTGGATGGCTGGGCGGTGGACTATGTTCGCCTTGGCGCGGATGGAAAGCCGCTTGACGAGCCGTTCTGCTATCGCGATGAACGCACCATCGCCAGCAAGGATGCAGCGGATAGAATCGCGCCGCCGGAAGAGCTTTTCTGCATTACCGGCGCACAGCCGCTGCGCATCAACACTCTTTATCAATTGCTGGCCGACCCCGCATGCGGGATTGACGCGCATGCGCCATGGGCCTGTTTGCCGGAGTACGTGCTCTATTGGCTGGGAGGGCGGCGCGTGGCAGAATACACCAACGCCACGCACACGGGACTCGTTGACATTGAAACCGGAGACTGGTCTCATGCGCTCTTCGAACGCCTTGGGCTGGCCATTGAAGCCGCTCCGCCCATCGTGCCCGCGGGGACCGTGGTGGGCCGCATGCAGGGACCCCTGGCTGCGCTGGATGCTTTTCGCGCCACGAAACTGATTGCGCCAGCCTGCCACGACACGGCATCGGCCATCGCCGGCATTCCGGTAAGCATGAAATCGACTGCCTACATCTGCTCTGGCACATGGTCGCTGGTGGGCACGCTGGTGCAGAAGCCCATCACGCGCATTGAAGCGCTGGCGGCGCGGTACACAAATCAGGGCGCGGCTGCAGGCGGATTCTGCTTCCACACCAACGTAAATGGCATGTGGCTGATGAAGCAGTGCATGGATGCCTGGGCTGCGCAGGGACGCCACTGGACCATCGAAGAACTCGTCCAAAGAGCGGCTGCCTGCAAGACTCCCGGGGTGATTGATGTGGATGCTGAGCCTCTCCTGCTCGACAGCGAGATGCCAGAGCGCATCAACCGCGAGTTGAGCCTGCGCGGTTTCGATACGATTCCCGATGTGGCAGGCAACGAGCCGGTGTTTGCGCGCGTCATCTTTGAGAGCCTGGCCAGTCGCTACGCCTCCGCGCTCGCGCATCTGGAGCAGATGCTGGAGAGCAAACTCGACCGTGTCCACGTGCTGGGCGGAGGCAGCCGCAACAAGCTGCTGACACAGCTGACCGCGCAGCGCACCGGCCTGCCTGTCGAAGCAGGCCAGGCTGAAAGCTCAACAATTGGCAACTTCGCGGTGCAGTTGGCGGCAAGCACTCCAGGCGGCAAGGCTCTCAGCATCGAGGCCGTACGCACGTGGGCTGCGCAGTTGTGCATTTCGTAACGCAAGACTAGCCGACGGCCTGCACAGTTCCCTTCCCCACAAGCTCTTCCACGCGCTCCATCCAGCCGCGATCAGCAGCTACGTTCATCTGCTCCGGCTCCAGTATGACCGCGTATTCACCTTTCTTCTCAAGGTGCAGCATAACCTTGCCGGGCCCTGGTGCGGCATCGGCAGCGATCTTGAGGGCGGCAAACATCTCCTCGCTGGCGCGGTCGAGGTTGATGCGGATGCGCACGCCGCTCGGCAGCTTGACCTGCACGTCTTCAAGAGCCTGAATTGCGCTGATGGAGATCTTGGGCGCGGAGTCTTCTTCGCCCATCAGCATGCCGCGAATCAGCACCGGCGCTTCGATCTTGAGCTGGCCCGCAAGCCGCTCGTAATCGCGCGAGAAGCAGATCAAATCAATCTTGCCGCTGGCATCTTCCAGCGCCCCCTGCGCGTAGAGCTTCTGGTCGCGCTTGCTTTTCTGCACGCGCAGACCTTGAATCATGCCGGCCACCTGGATCTCGTCCGCGGGATCGGACTGCGAGCCCCAGCGGCGCTCCGGCGGCTTGCGCTCCAGTGCCTCTGCGACCGTAATCACTCCCGGCAGATTGCGCAGTTTCTCGGCGTATTTGTCCAGCGGATGACCGGAGACGAAAAAGCCCAGCACTTCTTTCTCATTGGCCAGCCTCTCGGTCTCCTCCCAATCGGCAACGCGCGGCAGGTCGTCGCCGGTGCGGCCGTGCGCAGGCTCTTCGTTGAACAAGCCAAAGAGCCCCGTCTGTCCCTGCGCAGCGTCGCGCTGCGCCTTTTGCGCGCGTTCTATCGCCTTGTCCACCACGTTCATCAGCTGCCCGCGCTTGCCAAGCGTATCCAGCGCGCCCGCCTTGATGAGCGACTCAATCACGCGCTTGTTCATCACTCGAAGATCGACCTTCTCGCAGAATTCCCAGAAGCTGGTGAAACGGCCCCCGGCCTCCTCACGCGCCTTGATGATGGACTCAATCGCATTGCCGCCAACATTTTTGACTGCCGCAAGGCCGAAGCGAATCGCCGCGCCATGCGGCGTGAACTGCGCCCCGGAGACCTGCACGTCGGGCGGCTCCACTGCAATGCCCATCTCGCGGCACTCGCCGATGTACTTCACCACATTCTCCGGCTTCGATGTTTCCGAAGTCAGCAGCGCCGCCATGAATTCCACCGGATAGTGCGTCTTCAGGTATGCCGTCTGATACGCCACCAGCGCGTATGCCGCCGAGTGCGATTTGTTGAACCCGTACCCTGAGAACTTGGCCATCTGGTCGAAAATCTCGCCCACCGGACTCTTCGGATGCCCCAGCGCCGCAGCGCCGCTCATGAAGC
>JAJXXG010000823.1 GCA_021781255.1 Acidobacteriota bacterium | reverse complement strand
GCGGTTGACCCGAGCGGCAATGTGTACGTTGCCGACGATTACGACGGAACGGTGAATGAGATTCTTGCAGTTAATGGAACCATTCCAGCCTCGCCTACCATCAGGCTTCTGGCCAGCGGATTATCAGAACCCACACACCTTGCTTTGGATAACAGCGACAACCTCTATGTGTCCGCGTATTCATTGGTTGAGATTCTCGCGGTAAATGGCAGCATTCCTGCCTCTCCCACCGTTGTTTCATTGCCCGGTGGCGCTCCTGAGGGAAACAGGGGCGTGGCTGTCGATAGCAGCGGAAATGTATTCAGCGGTGGTTATAACCAGACAAATGAAATTTTGGCTGTCAACGGCAGCATCCCCGCCTCTCCCACGGTCCGCGTGCTGACTGGAGCCAGCAACGGTTACGCCTTCGATGGCGTAGCTGTGGACAGGAACGAGAACGTATTCGTCAGCGATATGGCCTACTCGAATTTATTGGAGATATCGACTGCGACGGCCAACTTCGGATCGGTGAATACTGGAACCACCAGTTCCGCAATCCCACTGGTCTTTACATTCGATACAGCAGGTACGCTGGGCTCCACGGCCGTGCTGACGCAGGGTGCAATCGGTTTGGACTTTGCCGATGCCGGCACGGGAACATGCGCTGCGAATACTGCCTATACCGCCGGTCAAACCTGCACGATGAACGTGACCTTCACGCCCAGGTTCGCCGGTACCCGCCATGGTGCGGCGCTGCTGAAGGACGGCGGCGGAAACGTGATTGCAACGGCTTACCTGGAGGGCGCAGGCATCGCGCCGCAGATAAACTTCCTGCCCGGCACCGAGAACACGATTGGGAGCGGATTCTACCAACCCTGGGGTGTTGCCGTCGATGGCAGCGGGAACGTCTTTGTTGCCGATACCAGTAACCATTTGGTGAAGGAAATCGTCGCGGTGAACGGAAGCATTCCCGCCTCGCCCACCATCAATCTGCTGGGCAGCGGATTCAGCGCCCCTGCTGCCGTGGCGCTTGACGGCAGCGGAAATCTTTACGTTGCCGATTTCGGCAACAATGCCGTATACGAGATTTTGAGTGCGGGCGGTTATACGGCAATGAACACGCTGGGTGGCGGATTCAACAATCCATCGGGCGTAGCGGTGGACGGAAGTGGAAATGTCTTCGTCGCCGACTACGACAACAATGCGGTGAAGGAAATACCCCCAGGCTGCATTGATAGTGCCTGTGTGCGGACCCTGGGCAGCGGCTTCGATCGGCCTTTCAGCGTAGCGGTGGACGGAAACGGAAATGTCTTTGTTGCCGATACAAACAACTTTGCGGTAAAGGAGATCCTGGCGGCGGGCGGTTACGCCACCATCAAGACTTTGTTCAGCGAGGTTCCTTTCTTCGGCAGCGTAGCGGTAGACGGGCAGGGGAATGTGTTCGTAGCTGATACCGACAACAACCGCACACTCGAAATTCCCGTAGCCGGCGGGTACACGACTGTTTCGACGGTACCCGGAAGCTTTAACAGTCCCTACGGTTTGGCCGTGAGCGGGGCAGGAAATCTGTACGTTGCGAACACTGGCAATAACGCGGTCTCACTCGAAGACTTCGCGGACCCGCCGGCGCTTACCTTCGCCAACACGACGTGGGGCTCAACCAGCGCCGACAGCCCGCAAACGGTAACGTTGGAGAACGTCGGCAATGCCCCGTTGAGCTTTCCCATTCCTGCAACCGGCAACAATCCAAGCATCGCCCCGAACTTCACTCTCGATAGCAGCCTGGTATCTGCCTGCCCGCTTTTGAGCGCCGGTTCCTCGGAACCGGGGACTCTGGCGGTGGGATCTTCCTGCGTGTTGCCCATCAGCTTCTCACCGGCTACGGCAGGCATTTTCAGCGGTTCTCTCGTCCTAACGGACAATAATCTGAACGCTGCGGCGCCGAGCTACGCCACACAGGCCATCACACTCAGCGGCACGGGGACCCAGGTCACACCCACGATCACCTGGTCAGCGCCTGTGGCGATCACCTACGGCACCGCGTTGAGCGCAACTCAGCTGGATGCCACCTCGCCCGTCGCAGGAGCGTTCACTTACTCTCCAGCAGCAGGAACCGTCCTGACCGCCGGCTCGCACACGCTCGCTGCAAGCTTCACGCCGACCGACACAGCCGACTACACCACGGCAACGGCCTCGGTCGCGCTGGCCGTCAACCAGGCAACTCCGACGATCACCTGGGCGACACCCGCGCCGATCGCTTATGGAACTGCATTAAGCGCGACGCAATTGGATGCGAATTCGCCGGTCGCCGGTACCTTCACCTATTCACCAGCAGCAGGGACAGTCTTAAGTGTCGGTTCTCACACATTGACGGCAACTTTCACCCCCACCGATACGACAGACTATGCCGGCGCCACGGCCACGGTAACATTGACCGTCAACCCCGCGCCGAGCTTTAGTCTCAGCGCCTCACCTGCGTCTGTGACCGTGACCCAAGGCTCCTCCGGCAATTCCACCATCTCTGTGTCCGATCTGAACGGATTCAGCGGCAATGTAACTCTTGCCGCCTCTGGGCTGCCGGGCGGTGTGAGTGCGAAGTTCAGCAAAAACCCCACTGCAGGAACCAGTGTGCTCACATTTACAGCCAGCAGAAAAGCTACGACTGGCACGGCCTCGGTTACCATTCAGGGCACCTCCGGCACCCTAACCGAAGCTACCGCCATCGTACTTACTGTAAAGGCAAAATAAGCGGAGCTGACATTGCGATAACCGGCACGGGCTACACATCGTTCGCAAGTTAAGAGCATTTCTCCTTCAGATGTGTACCGAAGCCTCTGCACCTAAGTTCCGATTTCTTCGAGAAATCGGAACCCTGCACGTCCCTTCAAACGGCTACGCCCGAAGGAGAAATGCCGTAAGAGCTGAAGGCTGAAAGCTGTCTTTACTCGTTCCACGCCTTCGCCCGCTCCACGGCCTTCTTCCAGAGCGCGCGCCGCTCGGCCCGCTCACTCGCCGCCATCTTCGGCTCGAAGCGCACGTCGCCCGTGCGCTCCGCGCGCAACGCGCTGGGGCTCTCCCAGAATCCGACGGCGAGTCCCGCAAGATACGCCGCGCCCAGCGCCGTCGTCTCCGTCACCTGCGGCCGCACCACAGGAACGCCGAGCACATCGGCCTGGAACTGCATGAGCAGATCGTTCACCGCCGCGCCGCCATCCACGCGCAGCGCCTGCAGCGGAGCACCGGTCTCACTGTGCACCGCTTCCAGCACATCGGCCACCTGGAAAGCGATGGCTTCAAGCGCCGCCCGCGCAATATGTCCCGGCCCGGTTTCGCGGCGCAGCCCGATCAGCATTCCGGCAGCGTGCGCATCCCAGTGCGGCGCGCCCAGGCCCACAAACGCCGGCACAAACACCACTCCACCCGCGCTCGGCACGCTGGCGGCGAGCGCCTCCACCTCGCCCGATGTGCCAATCAGTTTCAAATTGTCGCGCAGCCACTGCACCACCGCTCCGCCGATAAAGATGCTTCCTTCGAGTGCGTATTCGAGGCGCCGTTGCGCGCTCGCCGCCACGGTCGTAATCAGCTTGTGGCGCGACCGCATAAATTGCGTGCCGATGTTCTGCAGCAGAAAGCATCCTGTCCCGTAGGTGTTCTTGGCCTCGCCCGCACTCCAGCATAACTGCCCAAAGAGCGCGGCCTGCTGGTCGCCTGCAATGCCGGCAATCGCCACGCCGCCCAGTCCGAGAGTCGTCGTCACCTCGCCTACGCGCTCACTCGACCACACGACTTCAGGCAGCATGCTTTCAGGAATCCCGAACAGCTTCAGCAGCTCCTGGTCCCACTCGCCCTTGACGATGTTGAAGAGCAGCGTCCTTGACGCATTCGTCACGTCGGTCACGTGCTTGCGGCCGCCGGTCAGGTGCCAAACGAGCCAGCTATCCACGGTGCCGAAGGCCAGTTCGCCGCGCTCGGCACGCGCTCGCGCGCCCTCCACGTGATCCAAAATCCACTTCACTTTGGTCGCGGAAAAATACGGGTCCAGCACCAGGCCGGTCTTCGACGACACGCTCTCTCCGGCGCCACTCTCTTCCAATTCCTTACAAAACGCCGCCGTGCGCCGGTCCTGCCACACAATCGCCGGATGAATCGCCTTGCCCGTCGCCCGCTCCCACACAATCACGGTCTCGCGCTGGTTGGTGATGCCGATGGCCGCGAGATCGCGCGCCCGCCTGCCCGCTTTCGCCAGCACTTCCACGGCACAACTCATCTGGCTGGCGAGGATTTCCGTGGGATCGTGCTCTACCCATCCCGCCTGCGGATAGAACTGCTGGAACTCCTTCTGCGCGACGGCGGCAATCGCACCACTTTCATCGAACAGAATCGCCCGCGAACTCGTCGTCCCCTGGTCCAGCGCCAGAACGTAGCTCATGGTGGCATTCACCTTTCCGGCAACCAGTCAAACACGCGGGGCGGGGAAGCGGCAAGACCGGCCATCATAGTAAGATGATTCCCGTCATGAGCTACAGAACGGAAACGATTGCAACTGTTCTCCCAAGGCTGAATAATTCGTGGTTCTTGCCTTCGCTCCAACGAGAATTCGTGTGGAGGACAGGTCGCATTTGCGATCTTTTTGATTCCTTGATGAGGGGATATCCAATTAGTTCGCTTCTGACTTGGAAGGTCCCCGACGAATCACGGGAGGATGTAGAGGCCTACCGCTTTCTGAATGAGGGGTCAGATTTTGGTGCCCACAATACACGCGAGCGAGCCTATTCCGCAAAGGAACTCACATTCGTTCTTGACGGTCAGCAGAGGCTAACCTCGCTGCTAATCGGCCTCAAAGGAACATACGAGGTCCGCCGCAAGTACTCAAGAACTGGCGAGAACCAACGCCTCCATCTTGATCTTCTCCGAGACGGTGATTTGGCGGACGATCAAGGAGAGATCTGGTTTGGATTTGAGTTTCGGGCCAATAGCGCCACCACGACCCGGGGCTCAGAGTGGTTTGAAGTTGGCCGGATATTGCGCTATGAGAGTACGTTAGACAGCCTTCTCCAAGAGACAAAAGCGAAACTGGCTCGCTTTTACTTGACGGACCAACAGGTCGAATGCGCGATCCGCAACCTTTCACGGCTCCACAGCGTGGTTTACCACGACGAATCTCTCACATATCATACTGAGACGCAAGGAGATCAAGAGCGCATGCTTGAGATTTTTGCGAGGGCAAACTCGGGAGGAGAACCACTAAGCAAATCCGACCTACTACTTTCGAACTTAACTGTGCATTGGAAAGGACTGAACGCTCGAGAAGAGATAAAGAAATACGTAGACGATCTCAATGAGAAGTTAAACCGTGGCCTGAGCAAAGCACAGTCGAAGGCTTCCCTATCGCAAGACTTTGTACTAAAGGCTTGCCTTGTCCTCCTAGATTTGCCTGTCGCTTACAGGATTTCGAGCTTCAACAAAGCAACGTGTGACCGGATTGCCGACTATTGGGCAGAGATAAAGCAGGCGCTCACGCAGACCGTCGAAGCTGCAAGCTGGTTCGGAATTACCGGGCCAACGCTTAGTAGCGCCAATACCTTAATCCCGATAGCGTATTACCTGTACCGCAATCCAGGGACTCGCCTCATTAGCGAGGAAAAGGAGGACGCAGCCAAGGCACAGGTGATCCGGCGATGGCTCATCTTAGCACTACTCAATGGCGTCTTCGGCGGCTCGTCAGATTCGATGCTGAGTAAATTGAGAGAGACCATTAAGCGGCATGGGGAGAACGGAAGGACGTTCCCAGTGGAGGAGCTTGACTCAGCTTCGCGCCAGGCAAAGCGAATTCCTACGTCGGACAGAGAAGCTATCAAGGAAATCCTTGACCTACAATATGGCTCGCCCGTCACCAGGCTCGCGCAGACCTTACTATTCGACGAGCGGGGCTGGGGCGTAATTCCTTACGATTGCGACCATATCTTCCCCTTGGATGGATTCAGCAAACATTTCAGGCAATACAAGGACCTGGCAAACAAGTTTGGCAATCTGACTTTGCTATCAGCTCCAGCAAATAATGAAAAGCGAGCGACCCCCTTTGAAGAATGGATAGGCAGGCAAGAGCCGGCATTTTTAGAACGCCATTTGATTCCACAGTCGCCGGAATTATGGAAATTCGACAAGTTCCCGGACTTCCTAAAAGAAAGGGAGCGCTTAGTTTTGGAACGATTGTTCGGTGTGCTCTCCGCCACGTAATCGGCGAGGCGGTTCGGCATGTTGATCGCTGCGCGGAAATAGGAGTAGGATAGAATCCTATCAAGCGGAAGGAGGCAGCCCATGCGCAGCACCCAGCAGTTCAGCATTACCCTCACCCATGAGATGGCCGAGTTGGTTCGTGCCAAGGTCGAATCGGGCGAGTATGCCTCGGAGAGCGAAGTGATCCGGGGCGGGCTGCGAGCGCTCCAACTCCACGAGCGCGCCCTCGACAATTGGCTGCGCGAGCAGGTGGCGCCCGTCTACGATGCCATGAAAGCCAACCCCTCGCGCGCCGTATCCGCCGTTAAGGTGCGGGCGTCGCTGGCCGCCGCGCACAAGACCTCTCTCAGATCAAGATGACGTACCATGTCGTGTTCTCCCCGGAGGCAGAGTCGCAGCTCGTTGCCCTTTATTTCCACATAGTGGAAGCAGCGTCGCCTAAAGTTGCAGCGAGATACACAGAGGACATCGTAAAAGAGTGCGAAAGCCTTCGAATCCTTCCTCACCGGGGAACACGTCGTGACCATATTCGTCCGGGTCTTCGTACATTTGGATTTCGACATCGCGTGACGATCGCCTTCGAGGTAGCAGACGATGTGGTGACGATCCTGGGTGTCTTTTATGGCGGGCGTGACTTAGAAAAGATATTCGAGGAGGAGTAGACGCGCAGGGGCGATCCGAACCCAGTGCTCTCTTGTATCTAACGCTGCCGTAAGGGTCTTTGTTGTACCATTCGATTGAATCTTCGCCTCCGAAGGAAATCGCCATTCATGAGTACTTCATCCTCTCCCACGCTTCTCGTTCTCGCCGCCGGCATGGGCAGCCGCTACGGCGGTCTCAAGCAAATCGACCCCGTCGGTCCCGCCGGCGAAACCATCATCGATTACTCCATCTTCGACGCGCTGCGTGCCGGCTTCGGCAAGCTTGTCTTCATCATCCGCAAGGATATCGAGCAGCAATTCCGCGAGATTGTGGGCGCACGGTTTGAAAAGCGCGTTGCCGTCGAATACGTCTTCCAGTCGCTCGACGACATTCCGCCGCGCTTCAGCGTGCCTGCGGGGCGCACCAAGCCGTGGGGCACAACGCAGGCCATTATGCTGGCCGCCGATGCCATTCACGAGCCTTTCGCGGCCATCAATGCCGACGACTTCTACGGCGCGGACGGCTACCGCGAGCTGGCCCGGCATCTCACCTCCGGCTCGCCGGACTACGCCATGGTCGGCTTCGTTCTGCGCAACACGCTCTCTGAGTTCGGGTCGGTGGCGCGCGGCGTGTGCCGCGTTGGTGCAGGCGATATGCTTGAGAGCATCATCGAGATGACAAAAATCGAGCCTGACGGCGGCCACGCCCGCAACACCGCGCCGGACGGCACGGTGACAATGCTGACCGGGGACGAGCCGGTCTCGCTGAACATGTGGGGATTCACGCCGCGCGTCTTCGCTCAACTGCGCGGGAGCTTCGAGCGCTTCCTTGAAGGCAATGCATCGGACCTCAAAGCAGAGTGCTACATTCCCAATACGGTCGGCGAACTGGTTCGCGCCGGCGAGGCACGGGTGAAAGTGCTGCACACGCGCGATTCCTGGTTTGGCGTCACCTATCGCGAAGACCGCCCGCGTGTTGTGGAGAGCATTCGCCGCCTCGTCGCCGACGGCCTCTATCCCGAAAAACTCTGGCCATGACTGAGACTTATCCCGTTTCCCGCGATCCCCGCGCCGTGGCGAGCCGATTCCAGTTCCACGGTGAGGTTGCCGAAATCGCGCCCCACGGGAACGGCCATATCAACGACACTTACCGCGTGGAGTGCCATGGGGCGGGCGAGCCCGCGCGCT